>JASHUH010000488.1 GCA_030040115.1 Acidobacteriaceae bacterium
AGCCCATGCCGCGACCGCACAAACTCCGTTCCGATGTTCTGCAGCAGAAAGCACCCCGTCCCATAGGTGTTTTTCGCTTCCCCCGCATTCCAGCACGTTTGCCCAAAAAGAGCAGCTTGCTGGTCACCGGCAATCCCCGCAATCGTCACGCCGCCGAGACCCAGGGTCGTTGCCGCGTCCACGCGCTCGCTCGACCACACCACCTCCGGAAGCAGGCTCTCCGGCACATCGAAGAGGCGCAGCATCTCCGTGTCCCACTCTCCTCTGACTACATTGAAGAGCAGCGTTCGCGAGGCGTTGGTCACGTCGCTTACGTGCCGTCGTCCGCTGGTAAGATGCCAGATCAGCCAGCTATCCACGGTGCCGAAAGCCAGTTCGCCGCGTTCCGCAGCATCCCGCGCACCCCCAACATGATCCAGAATCCAGTTCACCTTCGTCCCCGAAAAATAGGGGTCCAGCACCAGACCGGTTTTCGACGAGACCGTATCGCCGACGCCTCTCACCTCCAACGTCCTGCATTGCGGAGCGGTGCGCCGGTCCTGCCATACAATCGCGGGATGAATCGCCTTACCTGTCGCGCGCTCCCATACGATTGCTGTCTCGCGCTGGTTTGTGATGCCGATCGCCGCCACATCGGGGGGCCGTGCCCCGACTTTCGCCAAGGCCTCGAGGGCGCATGTTACTTGGCTGCCCAGGATTTCGTTTGGATCCTGTTCCACCCATCCAGCCCGCGGATAGAACTGCTGAAGTTCGTGCTGCGCCACGGACGTAATTGCCCCTGCTTCATCGATGAGAATTGCCCGCGAACTCGTTGTCCCTTGGTCTAGCGCCAGAATGTATGCCACGGGTTCACCTGCTTCCGGGAACCAGTCAACCACGCAGAGCCGAGCTGGAGCAAGGCAGCCAATCGCTCCCCTTCTAGATAGACGCGTGCGGCCTTCTGCGCTCAGCTTTCCCGGGAGTAGTCGAATTTTCCCATGGAGAAGTCTCTTCTTGCACCTGGTCTCCGTGCCGGCCAATCGCCGCTCGCCACCGGAGTGCTACAATCCTCGATGTTCTGTAATGCCGGTCAAATCATAGATGGATTCACCGATAGCGCCCGAATTCCGCCCATAGTCGCGGCTGGCTTGATCGGTTCAAACCAGGCTCGACCAAAGCCGATACGCCGGGAGCACCACCAGAGGATGAAAATGGAATTAGGAAGCAAAGGCCCGAGAGGAGCGCATATGACTCGCAGAGACTTGCTTGAATCCGCGGGAGTCATGGGAGCAGCCATGATGATTCAAAACGCGACGGCGGCGGGCCAGATTGCGAGCCCCGAAGTAGAAGCAGGGCCCAAAATCGCTTCTGTCAAAGCTACTGTCCACAACGTGCCTGTCCAGGTTCCTCTGCTGACCAAGCCGGTCAACAGGCAAATCGTCTTTGTTGAAATCAACACTGACCAGGGCGTGACCGGCTATGGCTTGACCGGCGATTCTCAGAACTTCGGGGTGAGGGATTTCATCAACCTCCAGCTCGCGCCTTTCTTAAAAGGCAAGAACGCGCTGGACACCGAGGCGCGCTGGCAGGAAATGTTCCTGAGGTTCAATCCGCGCTACCAGACCGGGGCATGGAGCTCGGCGGTGAGCGCCGTCGACATCGGCCTTTGGGACGTTAAGGGCAAGTATTACAAAGCGCCGGTGTGGCGGCTGCTCGGCGGAGCCAAGAAGAGGGCGCCGGCGTACATCACTTTCGGCCTGCTCGACTATGACCAGGAGCAACTCGTGGAGATGGCCAAGCGCTTCGTGGCCGACGGGCAGGACAAGCTCAAGATGGTGGTCGCTATCGACAACGGGGAAAACGTGCTGGAAGACGCCGCCCGGGTAAAGGCGGTTCGCGAGGCCATCGGAGACAAAGTCGATCTGATGATCGATGGGAATTACCTGTTTCCGATGAACCGGGCGCTGCAACTAGCCAAGCACGTCGAACCATACAATCTCACGTGGTTTGAGGAACCACTTTATGGCAACGATGCCCGGCTACTTGCGCAGTTGCGTCAAAGATGTTCCGTGCCGATTTCAGCAGGCCAAAACGAGGGCTCGCGTTTCCGGCATCTGGAGCTTTTACAGCACGAGGCAGTCGATATTTTGCAGCCCAACGTTTGTTATGTAGGCGGATACACCGAAGGCTTGAAGGTGGCGGCGATGGCGCAGGCATTTAATGTTTTGGTGGCGGACGGGGGTGGGTGGCCGCATCACAACATGCATCTTCAAGCCGCGGTATCGAACGGCTGGCGCGTCGAGTTCCACTATCTCATGTGGATGGTCGGCAACACGATCTACAAGAATCCACCACAACCGGAAAAGGGATGGGTCACTCTGACCGAGGAATCCGGGCTGGGTCTGGAACCGAATCGGTCGGCGCTCGACGAATACCTTGAGACCTAGGCATGCGCGACGGTTAGAGCGCAGATCGGCGGGCGTTTTCTCCCAACCGGTTTTTTGAAGCTTAGATTGAATCTATTCTGCGCATGAGAGTTACTTTGCAAAGGCGTCTTTCTCCGCTGGTGACCGTCTCTTTCATTGCCGCATCCTTGCCGACCCGGGCCGCGGCGCCGGAGCGCACGCAGGCCCGCTCCATGGCGGTCACGCAGTATGGCATCGTGGCGACCAGCCAGGCAGTGGCGTCGCAGGCCGGTGCGGCGATCCTGGCGCGCGGCGGCAGCGCCGTGGACGCGGCAATTGCCGCCAATGCGGCGCTGGGCGTGATCGAGCCGATGATGAACGGCGTCGGGGGCGACCTGTTCGCGATCATCTATGACGCCAAGACCAAGAAGCTCTATGGCATCAATGCCAGCGGCTGGGCGCCCAAAGGCATGACCATTGAAAATTTCAAGGCCAAGGGTTACAAAGCGGTGCCGCCCAACGGCATCGACTCGGCGACCGTGCCGGGTGCGGTGGCCGGATGGGACGCGCTGCACCGGCGCTTTGGCAAGCTCTCGCTGGCTGAAGATTTGGCGCCCGCCATTTCGCTTGCCGAAAACGGCGTTGCCGTGCCGGAAACCGACGCCGAAAACTGGGCCGACGCAACCCGATTCGTCAACAGCCCCGGCTTTGCGAGCGTGTTTTTGCCCGACGGCAAGGCGCCGGCCATGGGCCAGATCTTCCGCAATCCTGAATTGGCCGGCACACTGCGGCGCATCGGCCAGCAGGGGCGCGACGGATTTTACCGCGGCCCAGTAGCTGACGCGATTTTGAAGATTTCAAAAGAGCTCAACGGCACGATGCAGGCCGACGATTTGACCGAGTTCCAGCCTGAGTGGGTGGACCCGGTAAGCACGACCTATCGCGGATGGACGGTGTACGAGATGCCGCCCAACGGGCAAGGCATCGCCGCGCTCTCCATGCTCAATATCATGGAGCGCTTCCCGCTGGGCGAGTGGGGCCACAACAGCCAGAAGACGCTGCACGTGGAGATTGAGGCCAAGAAACTGGCCTACGCCGACCTGGCGCAATACGTCGGCGACCCGCGGGCCACGCACATTCCGGTGGCCGAGCTCATCTCCAAGCAGCTTGCGGCCCAGCGCGCCAAGCTGATCACGGATCGCGCGGCGTGCCAGGTGCTGCCCTCGGACCTGACGCAGCAACTCTCGCGGCTCTCGAGCGAGACCACGTATCTGGCCACGGTGGACC
>JASHUH010000489.1 GCA_030040115.1 Acidobacteriaceae bacterium
TTTTGGCATGGTTCGCGCACAACGGTCTTTTTGCAGGGCGGGTTTTTTCGGGACCAGAAGCCGTCCGCCAGGTGCAAGCGCAAAGTCTATTCCATGCATCGTCGAAGTCACCCCTTTGGAGGTGACGTTTTGGCCTGTTCTGCGTCCTGCAAAATAGGTTCATTCGAAGCCGCGCGCACGATCATCCGGCAGATGGCAGGAAGGATCGCTTATCGCATGAAGGCAATCTCGCGGGTTTTGCCTCTCTTTTTGCTGATTATCGCGACGTCTCCGGCACACAAGTTAACTGCTCAGGATTGGGTCCACACCGGAACCAACTTGAGCAATACCAGCATTCGGCTTGCGGTCGCCGATTTCAAGCCCGGGAGCAACGACCCGCAGACCGCGCCGCTCAAGGCGGTGTTCGACGGCACTCTCTTTAACGACCTGAACAATGCGGGGATCTTCGAGATGGTGTCGAAGAGCCTGGCTCCGCAGGCGATGCCGGGCTCGCCGCAAGAGATGGTGCTGAGCCAGTGGTCGGCGTCTCCGGCGGATGCAGCGATGGTGGCGTTTGGCGCATTTGCCGTCAACAACGGCCGACTGGTGGTTTCCGGCTGGCTTGACGATGCGCGGAACACGGCCAGCCCGCAGGTGCTCAACCAGCAATACGACGAAGCGGCGAACGAAGACATGGCGCGCACCATCGCGCACCGGTTTGCCGACGCGATCATCTACCGGCTGGGCGGCGGCATCAACGGCATCTGCGAAACCAAGATTTATTTTGTGAGCTCGCGCACCGGCTCGAAAGAAATCTGGGTGATGGATTACGACGGGGCGAATCAGCACCAGGTCACGCATCTGGGCACGATCTCGCTTTCGCCGCGGGTGTCGCCGGATAATTCGCGGGTGGCGTTTGCTTCGCTGGAGAGCCGCGGCTGGGCGATCCGCATGTACTCGCTCGATCTGGGCCGGCTGGTGAGTTTTCCCGGAGGCGCGGCGAGCGGAAGCAATCTGTCGCCGGCGTGGTCGGCGGACGGAATGAAGATTGCGTTTTCTTCAGCGCGCACTGGGCATCCGGAGATCTGGGTTGCCGGCGCGGATGGAGGCGGGGCGCACCAGATCACTTCCTTCGGCAGCGACACTTCGCCCGTCTGGGACCCGAAGACCGATGCGCAGATCGCATTTGTCAGCGGGCGCACCGGCGAGCCGCAGATTTACATCATGGGCCAGGATGGCTCCAATGTGCAACGGATGACCGACGGCGGTTATGCGGTTTCTCCTTCGTGGGCGCCGAATGGCGGGCTTTTAACCTTCAGTTGGAACCGCAAGTACGGGCCGGGCGATCCGGGCGCGCAGGACATCTACATTTTTAATATCGCTTCCATGCAGTGGTTGCAGGCGACGCACGAGTCAGGGAGCAACGATTTTCCGTCGTGGTCGCCGGATGGGCGGCACATCGTGTTCGAACGCGCCATTGGCAAGAGAACGCAAATCTGGACGATGCTTTCGGATGGAACGCACCAGCAGGAGCTGACGCACACCGGCAACAACTTTATGCCCAACTGGAGTTGGAAATGAACCGCGGATGAGAATTCCGGCAAAGGAAATGTGGGGATTCGCGGGAATTGGATTTTCATGGCAAGCACCTTCTCCCCTTTTTCGGCGGGGAAGAGTAGTTCGGGCGCCGGAGACGCAGCGAGAACGCGGCCGGCGTTAACATTAACTTTTCCACGGTGATTTCGGCCACAGCCAAAGTGCGTCCGTTGGTCGTTTAATCGTTTTGCCGGTCGATGAGCAAAGGCTTGGGAGCAAGGCCTGGAAAGATGCAGGATCGAGAAGGCAGGCGCGGCTGCGGCGTTTCAGAGGCTCAAGAGACCGGAGCATCCGCGAAAATCTCTATAAATTTCAGAAGGAGTACTCCATTGAACCGAAGATATCGCAGCATTGTGCCCATCTTCCTGTTTGTTGCCTTCATCGCGGTGGCGGGTTGCAAGAAGAAGCAGCCGATTCCACCGACCGCAACTGCTCCTCCGGCGACAGCGCCGGCGCCGACAGCGCAATTGACGGCGACGCCCGCAGTAATCTCGGCGGGTGACCAGGTGCAACTCTCCTGGAGAACGACCGACGCGAACTCGATTTCGATCGAGGGCATCGGCCAGGTGCCGTCGGCAGGCGTGAAAACGGTGACTCCCACCGAGACGACGACCTATCATCTCACCGCCAGTGGCGACGGTGGATCGGCCGACGCTTCGGCGATGGTCACGGTGAATGCGCCTCCGGCAGTGTCGGTTCCGACCAGCGGGATGAGCGCAGAAGATGCGTTCAAGGCCAATGTGCAGGACATTTTCTTCGATTACGACACGGCCGATATCCGCAGCGATGCGGCGACCACGCTGTCGAAGGATGCGAGTTACCTGGACAGCCATCCGGACATCAAGGTCGTGATCGGCGGATACTGCGACGAGCGCGGATCGGATGAGTACAATCTGGCGCTGGGTCAGAACCGCGCCAATGCGACGAAGAACGCGCTGGTGACCGATGGCGTGGCGGCCAACCGCATCCGCGTGATCAGCTATGGCAAGGAGAAGCCATTCTGCACCGAATCGAACGAGCAGTGCTGGCAATTGAACCGCCGCGGCGGCTTCTCCATGGACCAATAAAGCCGATCGCGCGAGCGATTCGGCCTCGGGAGGGCTCCAACTGCTCTCACGCCGGCTGCGCGGGTCACGATAACGCGACCCGGCAACCGGGTGAGGATTTTTGCACTATCATGATGTTGGGTGAACCATGCAAATACACCACAAAATTCGCAATCGCCTTTTAGCGGCGGCGGCGTTGGCCATGGTGCTGGCGCCCGCCGGCGTACCCGCGCATGCCGTGTCCAAAGAGATGGTTGCTCTGCAAACGCAGGTGCAACAGTTGATGGACATGGTGCAGCGGTTGCAGTCTACGCTGGACTCGCATTTTGCCGTGATGCAGAACCTTGCGCAGCAAACGGCCGACCAAGCCAAACAGATGAGTCAGGAAGTGAGCGCGCTGCAGCAGAAGCTGGACACAGAGACGCAGACCGAGAATGGCAAGGTAGATACGGTCTCGGGTCAGGTGCAGTCGCTCAATGATTCGGTTGACGAGTTGAAATCGCGCATCGGGAAGCTGGATCAATCGATTCAGAGTTTGCAGTCGCAACTGCAGAGCCTGCAGCAGCAGAGCCAGGCGAATGCGGCGGCAGCAACGCCCGGGACATTGCCGGGCGCGGCTTCCGGAGCGCCGGGGACGAGTCAGGGAACTGCTCCTGCAGAGGGCGCTGGAACTCCGCCGGGCGCGGATCAATCAGCCAATCCGACGGGGGGGCAAGGCGGAACTCCGGGGGCAACGCCGGGCGCGATGAATACCATGCCGGCCGCGATGCAAGCTCCTCCGTTGAAAGAAACCTTTCAAGGGGCAATGCGCGACTTCAACGCCGGGCGGTATCAGCTGGCCGCGAGCGAATTCGGCGATGTGGTGCACTATTATCCGCTCGACGACATGGCGGGGACCGCGCAGTTTTACTTGGGCGAAATCGCGTACGAGCAAAAGCAATACGAAAACGCGATCAACGATTACAACGCGTTGCTGGAAGGTTTCAGTGGCAACGCCAAAGCTCCTACGGCGCAATTGCACAAAGGGCTGGCGCTGTTAGCGCTGAACAAGCGGCAGGAAGGCATCGACGAGCTGCGCGAACTCATCCGCCGGCATCCGCAGACGCCGGAAGCGGCGCGGGCGCGGACCAAGCTGGCGGGCATGCGGGTCGCGACGCGGTAAAGCAGGCCTATTGTTGTGGGGAGCGGCATGAAAGGAGAACGATGAGCGACACCCCCATCAATTTCGCGACCAAAGAGGACATCGCCGAGTTGCGCTCGGAACTCCATCTCACCGCGGACAACCTCCGTGATCGGATGGAGAAACTGGAAGAGCGGATGGACGAGCGCTTCGAGAATCTCGAGGAGAAAATCCGCGATTCCCAGACGGAGCTCCTGAGGGCGTTCTACGGCTTTACAGAGACGATCCGGCAGCGCTTCCAGGGTCAAGATCAGACCGAAGCCAGTCTGAAGCAACGCATTGGGACACTCGAATCGCGCGTTCTCGAAATCGAGAAGCGCCTGAACATGCCGCCAAACGTGTAAGCCGTTCTCCGAAGAAGGTGAGTTTTTCACGCCCCTGAAAAACGGGCGCGTGAACTCGGAGATCAAAGCCAGATTGGGCCAGGAACCGTCATCCGGCTTTCTGCTGCGGCTGGGCGGCGGCAACGCTCTTGTGGTGGCGCACATCGGCGCCTTGCACCCAGAAGATGACATCTTCGGCGATGTTGGTGGCGTGGTCGGCGACGCGCTCCAGGCTGCGGCAGATCATGAGCGCGTTGAGGGCTTGTGGAGCGAGATGGCTCTGCTCC
>JASHUH010000490.1 GCA_030040115.1 Acidobacteriaceae bacterium
TTGAGTGAGCGGACGATGTGGAGCAGGTACGCAAAGTCGCCCTGCCGCGCTGGCGGGATACCGAAGTGATCGAAGCGGCCATAAGGATCGTGTGCCGGATCGAAGCCAGTACTCCACCGCTTGTCAGAAAACGGCGGATTTGCCACGACGAAATCGAAGGTCTTGAGAATACCGTTCTCAGTGAATTTGGGCGCGGCGAGCGTGCTATGGCCGCCCTCGATCCAGGCCGTCGGGCTGTTGTGCAGGATCATGTTCATACGGGCGAGTCCTGCCGTCGCAACATCCTTCTCCTGTCCGTATAGGGTCATTTTGACCGGTGCTTCATCTCCGACTTTGAGCAGAAGCGATCCCGAGCCGCAGGTCGGATCGTAAGCGGTGGTATCTGATGTCGTCGCCACCTCGCGAACCCCCAGAATTCTCGCCATTACGCGGCTGACTTCGGCCGGAGTATAGAACTGCCCCTTGCTCTTGCCGCTCTCAGTGGCGAAATGCCGCATGAGGTACTCATAGGCATCGCCCAGGATGTCGTCGCCGTCGGCGCGATTCTTGGAGAAATCGAGGGCCGGGTTTTCAAAGATGGCAATCAGGTTCGTAAGCCGATCGACCATCTCCTTACCGCTGCCGAGCTTGGCGGCGTCGTTGAAGTCCGGAAAATCCGAAAGACGGTTGGTCTTGATGAGCGGCGCGATGATTCTTTTATTGATCTGGTCACCGATGTCCGGCTTTCCCTTGAGGGCGACCATGTCTTTGAAGCTGGAGCCAGACGGAACGTCGATGGGGGCGTAGGGAACGCCGGCATATTTGTCGCTTACGTACTTGATGAACAAAAGAACGAGGACGTAGTCCTTATATTGGCTGGCGTCCATGCCGCCGCGAAGTTCATCGCAACCGGCCCAGAGCGAGCTGTAAAGTTCTGATTTCTTGAGCGCCATTAGCGAAATGTCCCCGGCACCGGTCTCCCATGGGATCCCCGGCTATCGAGAAAGCAACGTGGGAAACTGCGGGTTTGCGGAAGTGCCATTATCTCTCAGTAGGTCAATAGGATGCCATCCCTCTTTCAGACCAATGCCCGCCGCGGGCGGGGATAAACGCCATCAGAACGTTAGAAGTACGCATGTGCATCAAGAAACGTAGGGGTGGAGAGGAAGGATACGGGGCTCTCACCCCAATAATCGCGCAAGCGTATCGGCCTGAGCGGCGAATTTCTTGGGATTTGTTTTTGCCAGTTCGGTCAGATTTCTCAATTTCCATCGGATTCCGGGCAGCTCTTCGAGGTGCTTGAATCCGAGCAGTACCCATTCCGGTTTGTTCTGCACCAGCGAAAGCAGGAATCGGCGTTCGTTGCTGTCCAGCCGCTCGTGAATCTCATGAATGAGGCGTTCTCGCGTTTCAGTCAGCGCAGACAGAGCGACTGGAGCGGTCGTCATACCTTGGAAGGTGCGTTCGTACTCCTGGCGGATGTCGTGCAGGGCTGGAAACAAAACTTCATGCACAGGACGATTGTGGCAAGCCAGATAAACGACGAACGCGCGCCGGATACCATCTGTAATACCCTCATGCGCGAAGAGCTGCATCACATCGAAGAGATCGCGAGGATGTTGTCTGTCCAAAGCGGCAACAAGCTTGCCGCCATAGACATCTTCCAATGAGACCACCGGCAATTCCAGGTCCGCCAGCAATGTCTCGCGCGCTTTCTCCGTCAGAGATGCCTTACGGACGGGATGCAAGGTTCCGCGCAGCACGAAATTGACTTCGATCTTGATCTCGATACCATCGCGGCGCACCAGTAGCTTTGTCTCGTTGGCACCTTGAACCGAAATGCTTCGAGTCTGGAAGCCGCGGGAATTCAGTCGCGCCGCCGATTCGCGGAGCCCGGCTGCAATCTTATTCAAAGCTTGATCGCGCGGCAAGGTGTGGTCGGGGAAGACAAGATCGAGATCGACCGAGAGGCGCGGCATATCCCGAATGAAGAGATTGATGGCCGTGCCGCCCTTTAAGGCGAACATATCGCCCGTAAACACCAGCGGAGCCACCTGGGTCATCAAGCGGGCCGTGTCGAGATAGATCTGATTCATGGCTTGAGTACCAGGAGTCCATTTTCAGAGCGCGATACCCATGCACGCTTGCTGCCGGTCGGTAGCTTTTGGGCGTCGAGTTTCGAGGCCCACGGCAGGGAGAGTTCGTGTCCGAGTTGGAGACAGAGCCGCACCGTTTTGACGCTCGTACAGGACTTCAAAAGGTCGCGCAGTACATCAGCGCGGAAAGTGTAGGTGCTTTCGATGAGTTCGCGCGCCTCCTGAAGCGGCTGTCGTACCCCGACTTCACTCAACAGTTCGAGCAATGCGCGCTCCGGCAAGGATACCTTCGGCGCACCGGCACGATTCTCAAAAGGTGCGACCTGGCGTAGTGCCGATGGCCGTTCCTTAAAAAGCCTCTTCCGATGGTATTCGCACGGAAAGCGCTCTTGGAACCAGTCGGGCAGGACCGCCGTGGCCCACCCGTATAGATGCAACGTCTCTTGTTGCGCAACGTAATGCCGCACGTTGTACCAGCTCAGAGCTGATTTGCCGCCGACGTGTAACCCCTCGACCCTGCGCTCCAGCAGCAGCAACGATGCGTGGAGAGAGAGAGCTTCGCCCGGCCGGGAATAGACGCCGCGCGCCAAACGCTCAAGCCATCCGGCGCGAACGTAGTGGACGGCGAGATCGGCCGATATTCCCAGCGTCGCCAAGTCTTCCGAGGTCGAAGGAGTTCCGGCAGCTAGATGGGAGTAGAGCTTCTTTAGTTTGCTCTCTTTAGTCGTAGCCACACTACGATTATTTACATATTTTCAAGCGATTTGTCAATTTATATTAAAAGCGCATGTCGTAGTATAGCTACGATAATATATTTGTTTTCAAATGCTCTGACGAGGCGCGTGAGTTTCCCGCTGGGCAGGTACAAGTTCATCTGGCCGTATCCACGCGCGCTTCTTGAGGGAAGGAGCCCCTTCCCAGACTCCAGTCACCGAGCGTACCGGCATCTTCCGTCACCCATCCCAGCGGGGCCTGTTCCTGCCCCGCAACGCCCGCCCCAACGTGCGTACAGGCATTCGGCAATAAGGTAGACAATCTAATTTCTTTCTTCGTGCGAGTGCCCCGCTTCAGGCAACGGTCTAGCTGAGGCGGGAAGAACCCGTCAAGGGTCTCCGCTGCGCTTCGATGAACGGGCACCGAACGCCCGCCCCTGACCGAACCTCCCCGCCTCCGCCCGTTGCGAAGAGCCATGAAGCGGGAGCACTCCGTCGAAAATCATCTCTCTCACGATGGAACGGACGGAGCGCAGTCGGTTGCAGTGATCTGTACGTTGTAGCCAAATCTGCGTAATTGTCTGGCCAAGGCTTTGGTGCGCTGGATGAGGAGCATGGGCTGGGCTTCGCTGCTTTGCTCGATGTAGCGGATTCCCTCATGTAATATCTTCCAGAGCAGTCGGCAGAGTCGATGGGCGATGGCCCAGATTGCCGACTTATAACCCAGGCGCGGCAATAGGCGCCGGAATACGGTCTGAAAATGGCAGCCTTTGCTGCGGGCGGCGGCATGAGCGGCCTGGTTGAGCACTCGTCGCATGTATTTGTTGCCCTTTGCCGAACGGCTGCTGGAATTCTCCCCGGCGCTCTCCTCCTTTCCGGGACAGGTCCCCACCCAGGAGGTGAACTCGGCCGCGGAAGAGAACGAAGCGGCCGTAACTCCGACTTCGGCAATGATCTGTTGCGCGGAATCGATGCCCAGCCCGGGAACCTCTGCCAGCCGGATCACGGTATCCTGATGCGACTTGATAGCCTGTGCGATCAGAATGTTCAACTTTACGATTTGTTCATCCAGCAACTGGAGCCGCTCCAACTGCAACGCGAGCATTTGCCGCTGCATGGGATGGGATCTGCCGGTTAACGCTTCGACCAGTTGTTCTTCCGTACACCGCAACCGGCCGTCTCCCAGCGATGCCAGGCTCTTGGCATCGGTTTCGCCGGCGGCCAGGGCATGCAGGATACGAAGGCCGCTGACCCCAAGCAGGTCAGTGACGACGACTGACAGCTTGATACGCATCTCTTCCAACAGGCATTCGATTTGACTCTG
>JASHUH010000491.1 GCA_030040115.1 Acidobacteriaceae bacterium
GTATACTGTCGTCACTTGTACTGTCGTCACTTGCAGAGCAAGAGGGGAATTCCGGTTACGCCGAAAAGAGGAGGTACCGTGTCCAAAGTTTCAGTTCTTGTTTTCGCAGTTCTCACCTTGAGCCTAGTGTGCGGTGCGCCTACGGCATCAGCCCAGGTTACCGTCAACATTGGAGTGGCGCCCGTGTGCCCCTACGGGTACTTCTCGTATCCCCCATACAATTGCGCACCCTACGGCTACTATGGGCCGGATTGGTTTGTGGGCGGGGTGTTTATTGGAGCAGGCCCGTGGTTCCATGGCCCTGCCCACTTTGCCGGCCACGTCGATAACCGGTTTGACCCTCATCACGGATATAAGGGACCGTTGCCCGCACGCGGAGATGAGGCAAACAACAACTTTCACGGCAACGAGGCGAGAGATGGCAGAGGCCACGTCGTCAAAGAGAGTCATCCCGCCACCAATGAACACGCGCTTCCCGGACATCAAAGTGGTGGAGGACATCGGTAGGGGTCGTGCCCCAGGGAGACCTCTTAACGCATTTCTGCTGGCCGGCGCCATGCGCCGCGCGAGATGTCTCCCGGCCCGCAACATGGCGATCACCGTTCTGAAGATGTTTTTCTCGCACCCGAAGCTCTATTTAGGTTGAGGGCGAAATACATCGTCAACAGCTTGAGGACCCCGCCGTTTTCGAGCGCCGGAAGGGTGTCGGTAAGTGGGCTTTTCGCCCTGAACCACGAGTTTCGGCGGCGATCAAAATTTAGACTGCGGCGGAAAGAGGGCGAACGGCTCGCGGTGATTTAGCGTCCGCGGCCGAGGGAGAGGACTTCGAGGTCCACTTGGGCCAAGCCGGAATGAATTATGGCTAGCTTTTCGGCGGCGGCGAAAGAGAGGTCGATGATGCGGCCCTGATGGAGGAGATCGCCGCGATCGGTGATGCGGACCACGACGGAGCGTTTGTTCTTGCGGTTGATCACGCGGACGATGGAGCCGAAGGGGAGGGTGGAATGGCAGGCGGTGAGGGCGAACATGTTGTAGCGCTCGCCGCTGGCGGTCGTCCGGCCGTCGAACATGGCGCCGTACCAGGAGGCAAGGCCGTGGAGCTTGCCGCGCCACAGGCGGTCGGCTCGCCTCGGGGTGGTGAGAGAAGGCGGAGTAGCGGTGACGAGCGGGGAAGCGGCGGCAGCGGCTGGGACCCGGCGAGGAAGATGCGCGTCGGCCTGCACGGTCCGCGTGGGAAGAAAGACCACCACAGCGGTTACCGCAAGCGAGGAAGCCCCTGCGAGCAGGCAAATGCCCAGAGGAGTTTTCAGGTTCACGTGGCGCGATTTCTGTCTTTTCACCATTCGGTCATTTTACCAACGCGGCGTCGTTTTTCAGCTCAAAATCGTCGGCAGATGGGGGATTTTTCTTGAAGAAAAGACTGCCGCCGCAAACTGACGGCTAAGTGTCTGGTTAGCCTTGGTTTATTCGCTGCGCAGGGTCTTCCAATTCCCTATATGGATTGGAAAAAATCGAATCTGGCGAATGGGAAACGGCTGGGCGCGGCGATACGGGCCGCCCAAGCGCCGTTTGTTCAGCGGAGGGTAGCGGAGAGGGCCGGCCGTCATTGTTCCAAGCCGGCGGGTGCTCGCGATTCGCGGGAAGGGCTGGGACTTAGGGGTTCGAGTTCGTAGCCGGCGAAGCGATATTGGAAGGGCGCGGAACGGCGGAGACGTTGCTGGGCCCAGGCGATGCCCCGCTCAAGGGAAGCGGTCTCGCTTTTCCAGAATTGGCCTGAACCGCCGCCTTGATAAAAGGGCAGACAAACCTGGAGATGGCGCAGGAAGCCCTGCAGCAGGCGGGTGGAATAGTGATCGAGGAGGTTAGCGCGCGGCTGGCCATTGGCGACGGCCTGGAGGACGGCCGAGGCGAGGAGCGCGACGCGGGCGGCGTGACCGGCGCCCTCACCGCAGAGGGGATCGAAGGTCATGGCGGCCGATCCCAGGGCGAGCCAGTCGGGGCCGCAGACTTCAGTGAGGATTTGCGGGAAGGCGGGGAAGGCGCGCGAAGCGGCGGTTTCGAGGTGCACAATCTGGGGGGCGACCAGGACGCTTTGGTCGAGGAGGGTCTCGGGGAGCTTTTCAGGCGTGTAGCCAGTGGCGATGAGCGCGCCGCGGGCATCGCCGGCGGGAAGCAGAAAGAGCCAACCGTCGGGCAGGGACTCGACCCAGCAGGCGTCCTGCGCCGCGGGGGGCGTGAGCACGACCGAAGCGACTGAGGCACAGCGGGCGCCGAAACTTTGCAGCGCAGGAAGGGCGGCGCAATCCGATGTGGCGACCAGGGACCAGGCAGCGGGCGAGGCGGGATCGGTTGCAGCGACGGGCGTCTGGCGCCAGAGACGGTCGAGGAGATCCATTTCCGAGACGACGAGACCGCGATGGGGAAGGTCGAGGGTCTCCGCATGGGGGCCCCAGCGGACGATGCGGCGGCGAATGCGCGGCGCTTGGGCGAAGAGATCGGGGGCGCGGAAGATGTCGCAGAGCAGCGATTGCGTGGCGTCGCTGACGAGGAGACGGGCGGGCTTGGGGCGGCCGGTTTTGTGCAGAGAGACGGAGAAGCCGCGGTCGATAAGGAGATGGGCCGCGCAACAGGCGGCGAGACCGTCACCGATGATGTTGATTTGTGCCGCCATGTTCCCAGATCTCATAGTAGGCGAGCCAGCGAGTCTGCGGGTTAGCGAACGAGCGGGAGAGCGGCGTCCCATCCTTGCCACAAAAAGCGCGGCAAGGACGAGGCGCCCCATATTCGTACAACGCGAACGGACAGAGGTTTAGAAAGTGAGGCGGCCGGTGAGCATCATGCTGCGCGGCCCGGCGTTGCCCTGCGATTGGACGCTGTCGAGCACGCCGAAGTTCGATGTGCCAACCACCATCGACGCAGGGATGTCGAGGTTTTGATGGTTGAAGATGTTCTGCGCCTGAGCTCCAAACTGAAAGCCGTACCGTTCGCTGAAGGCGAAGGTTTTGAAGAGCGAAGCCGACACGGTAGCGGTTCCCGCCCCCTGGACGCTTCCTACCGAAGCCGTGCCTTGGCGGGCGACGTTATTGGGCGGGTCGGTCCAAGCTGCGGGGTTCAGCAGATTGCGGGCTCCCTGGCCGTGGAGGTAAGGGGCAACATTCGGAACCACGTCGGCGCGGGCGTAGCCGACGGTTTCATAAATGCCGGTACCCGTGGGATCGACGCTTGAGTTCGCCAGCGGAGTGAGGAACGGGCCGCTCTGGAAGAGCATGAAGCTGGCCAGTTGCCAGCCTCCGACGGCGCTGTCGACAAGCTTGCTGGAGCTGGCGAGGAAGGTGCGGTTGTGGCCGAAGGGCAATTGATAGAGGAAAGAGGCCAGACCGCGATGGCGGCTGGTGAACTCCACATTGCCGTAGTCGAGGCCGGGATGGAAGCGGTCGCTGGGATTGGTTCCTTCTTCCACTTCGAAGCCGTTCGGGGCTCCGCCTTCGGAGTCCGAGAGGTCGCGGGCGAAGGTGTAGCTGCCCTGGAATTGAAGACCGTTGGACATGCGATGGATAGCCTCGACGGTGAAGGCGTTGTAATTGGCTTCGTCGAGGTTCAGCACTTCATCGATGGTGCTCATTTCAGGGAAGGGTCGCGAAGGATAGGCGGCGGCGTAACCCGCGGTGTTGTAGGGGAGCTGATTGAGGTCGGCGAAGCTGGTGAGATTGCTGGAGTGGTTGCCCATATACGAGAGGCGGAGACCGGTGTTGAAGCCAAGGTCGCGCTCGATGGTGAGGTTCCACTCCTGGGTGGTGGGGTCCTTGTACTGGGTGGTCACGCCGTAGTCAAACGAGAGCGTGCCGCTGGCGGCGTTGGCGAACTGGAAGGGCGAGGGGAAGGCGAGCGCGGGCTGCCCCGATGAAGTGTAGGAGTTATGGGAGACGTAAACGGCGGACGACTCGACCGCCCAGCCGCCGACGACATTGCCGCCGAGCGCGGTTTCGATAAAGCGTCCGTAGCCGCCGCGAAGGACGGTTTTGTCGTTATGGAAAGGACGCCAGGCGAAGCCAATGCGAGGGCCGAAGTCGGTCATGCCGGCCTTGACCAGGGTGATGGGAAGGCCATCTTGCGCGGCGGTAATGATGGGCAGGGGCGCCATGCCGGCGGCGAAACTGGGTAGGGTGAGTTTGTCAAGGGCGTAGTCGTTGGGAACGACGATGGCGCCCTGGACGTACTCTCCGTTCTGGAAAGAGGAGTAGGTGGGATCAAAGTTGGCGCTGTTGTACTCGTGATCGCCGAGGGTGGGGTGCCACTCCCAACGCAGGCCGTAGTTGAGGTCGAGCGACGGGGTGACCTTCCAGGAGTCCTGCGCGAAGAAGGCGAGGTTGTAGCCGAAGCCGTTCATGTCGGCGTCGAGAACGTCGGCGGTTTCGGTCGCATCCGGAACGCCGAGAAGGAACTCTGCAAAGGGCTCTCCGACTTGCGCGCCAACGGCGGAAGAACCGTTGAAGGTGTACTTGCCCAAGCGCAAGGAGCCGAAGACGTTGCTGGCGAAGGCGTTGAGATAGCTGTAGGTGCCGCCGAACTTGAGGGTATGGGTTCCTCGAATCCAGGTAAGGTTATCGAGGGCTTCGATGACGCGGCTGCGGTCCACCGCCGAGCCATGGCCACCCGTGGCCGTGAACCCGGTGATGACAAAATTCGGCGCGGCCCCAACGGAGGGGCTGATGAGATCGGGGATGCCGGAGATGCCCAGAGCGCCGAAATCGCTGGCGCTGGAGTTGTAATTGACGCCGGTGCTGGTGACAAACTTGCTTAGGCCGAAGCGGACCTCATTGACGATGCTTGGGGTAAGAGTGGCGGTATAGGCGGTGGTGAAGCTGGTGTCCTTTTGCGGTTCGCTGAAGGCGCCAACCAGCGCGGAGCCCCCGTTGCTGGCGCTGGAAGTGGGCGCCGAGGCCAGGGACCGTTGCTTATAGCTGACGCGCGCGAAGATGGACTGGTGGGAGGTGATGTTCTGGTCGATGCGGAGATCCCCCTGATCAGAGGAAATGGGGGTGGGAAAGTTCTCGACATAGTTGTTGGAAATGGCGTTTGCCGCGCCGGTATTCGGCTTTGGATAGAGCTGGCTCAAAGCTTCAGTCGCCACCGGGGAGAAATCCTGGGCGGGAATCTGGTTGTTTTGGAACGGGGTTCCGTCCACGTTGTAAATCTGCGTGGGATAAACGGAGAGATCGCCGCTGCGCATGGTTAGTGAAGGAACGCTTTGCACAACCACCGATTGCTGCGGCAGGCGCAACCCTTCGTAGCTGGCGAAATAGAAGGTTTTATCTTTGCCGTTGTAGAGCTTGGGCAGGATGACCGGACCGCCGAAGAAGGCGCCGAAATCGTTCATGACGATCTTGGGTTTGGTGTTGGCGAAGGGGTTCTTGGCGTTGAAGCCGGCGGTCTCATAGTTGTCGTAGGCTCCCCCGTGGGGATTGTTGGCGCCGCTTTTGGAGACGGTGGTGATGTCGGCGACGCCGCCGTATTCGGCGTTATTGCTGTTCTGGTTGACCTGGATTTCTTCAATGGAGGCGAAGGAGGGGAACAACTCGGGCGCGGGGGCGCTGGACTCGACGTCCATGGTGCTGATGCCGTCGACGGTGACGGACAACATGGCGGGCTTGGCGCCGGCGACGGAGAGATCGCCGGAATCGTCGGTTTGCACGCCGGACTGCGAGGTGAGCGTAGCGAAGGGGCTGGTGGAACCGGAGGCGCGGGAGCTGATGGCGAGGGGCAACTGATCGAGTTCTTCGCCGGTGCGGGTTTCGCCGAGGTTGGAGGTGTCAGCGTTGATGACCGTCGCGCCGCCGTTGACGACTACAGTTTGCGCGACGTTGCCGACCGTGAGTTTGGCGTCGACGCGCTGGACTTCGCGGGCTTGAAGAACGAGGCCGGAATAGACGCCTTTATTGAATCCAGCGGCGTCGACTTCGATGGTGTACGCGCCGGCGTCGACGTTCTGGAAGCTGTAATCGCCTTTGGCGTCGGTCTGGGTTTTCGCCGTGGCGGAAGTTCCCATATTGATGAGCGTGACGCTGGCGCCGGGAAGGACGCTTCCCGAGGGATCGCGCACCGTGCCGATGAAAGAGCCGAAGGTGGACTGCGCCGATGCCGGGAAGGCAAAGACGAGGGCCAGCAAAAGGAAGAGACCGGCGGTTGCGAAGTGGGGACGCGAGGAAGAACGATGAGCGAATCGACCGCCGAGAATGGGAAGATGACACGTCATTGGCGGATGCACCTCAACCTTCTGGAAATTTGGTTTATCGAGTGACGAATAGACGAATACACTTCCACCGGATTACGGCGCGGAAGCGTTTGAGCAGGCATGAATTCTCTACCGCGAAATCGAAGGGCAGGAAAGAGAGCTAGGCGCCATTGCTTCGCTGCGATCTTATGGTGATTACGATAAGGGAAGGTGAGCGACGCTCAAAATACATTTACGTTATGTTTCGATCAGATCGAGCGATGCTTGTGGGGAAGGCGAGTTGCAAAAAAAGTTAGCCGGGATGCAGGTTTAGTTAGCTCGAGCCGGGTGCGCCATCCTTGCCGCGTCCTTTGCGGCAAGGGTGGAATTGCAACTAACTCGCGGTGTCCCGGGTCTCGCTTTGGGGACCCTGGATATCCCCGCTTGGATCTAGACCATCCAGTTGGATGACTCGTACAGGTGGCCTATGGCGCGAGCTGAATGGATGAGCGGGGACGGCTCAGCGTTTTTCTTCGCCGCGGGCGATGCGGCGGTTGCGGAGCCACTTGGCGAGGCCAAGGGCGAGAAGCATGCC
Source organism: Acidobacteriaceae bacterium (assembly GCA_030040115.1). GTDB lineage: Bacteria > Acidobacteriota > Terriglobia > Terriglobales > Acidobacteriaceae > Telmatobacter. The sequence continues at coordinate 6,807 of JASHUH010000491.1, forward strand.
GCCGAAGGGAATGCACATGAGCGTGACGATGAGCGCGAACCAGCCGACGTTGGTGGTGGCGCCGGTGCGGGAGTAGCCGCCGAACAGAGTCTCCAGCAATATGGCGGCCAGCACGCCCGCGGCCACGATGGAGCCGCCCCATTGGAGGAGCTGGCGCGTGCCGTCATCAGGTTGGGGTAAGCGCCGGGATGGGGGGCGGACGGGCATCTTTGGACCTAAAGAACCGGAGTTGCGTTGAAGAGGCGGCGCCGGAGGGTCTTCAAGACCTTGGCCGGAATAGAGGACGCGGAGATTGCCGGGAATGGATGCGCGCGGCCAGGATTCAAGAGACCGAAGCATGGTGACTCAGGCGCGCGCCAGGCGCAGCATGATGTAGGTAACGACGCCGGTGATGGAGACATAGAGCCAAATAGGAAAAGTGTAGCGGGCGATTTTGCGGTGCTGGGGAAAACGCCCCGAAAGAGAAAAGAAAAAGGTGACCAGCACCATGGGCAGGGCCACGGTGGCCAGGACGATGTGGCTAGCGAGCAAGGGAAGATACACGCTGCGGTAGGCGGCGTGGAGGGGATAACGAATGTCGCCGTGCAGGGCGTGATGAGCGATGTAGCCGATGAGAAATAGAGTCGAGAAAACAAAGGCGGCGATCATGGCGGCGCGATGGGCGCGGATGCGACGGGCGCGGATGAAGGCGTAGCCGATCGTCAAGGCGATGGCGGCGAGGCCGTTGAAGACCGCATTCATGGTGGGCAGAAAAGCATAGCGCGCGCCGGCGACGGCGGCGGGATGAATATAAATCAGCCAGAAGAGAAACAGGGTGGCCGCGGCGCTGATGACGAGGATGGCGGCGATGGCCGGCCCGATTCCGGAGGGCGGCCGCGATGCGGGGACGACGGTGGTCATAACCTTGTCAGCCTTTGCCGACGGCGCACAACATGAGCGCGGTGAAGAGCAGGGGCAGGTAAAGCACGCTGACCTTGAGCAGGTCGCGGGCGAGCATGCGGCTTTCCGCTTCAGAGCGGGCGCGCAGGATGCGAGCAAAACGGATGGTGTAGGCCAGATAAACCAGTCCGAGGACGGTGGCGACGATGGCGTAGGAGACGCCGGTCATCCCGAGACGCCAGGGAGCCAGGCTGACAGGAATCATGAGCACGGCGTAGAAGAGAGCTTCAACGACGGTGGAAAGGCCGTCGGGTTGGACGACGGGCAACATGCGAATGCCGGCGCGGGCGTAGTCCTCGCGATAAAGCCAGGAGATGGACATGAAATGGGGAAATTGCCAAACGAAAAGAATGGCGAAGAGGGCGACGGCGGGCCACTCGATGCGGCCGCGAGCGGCGGTCCAGCCCAGCATGGGACCCATGGCTCCGGGAAAAGCGCCGATGAAGGTGGCCAGGGTGGTGACGCGTTTGAGCGGAGTGTAGATGGCGACGTAGGTGAACGCGGTGAGCAGCGCCAGTGACACGGTGATCAGATTGGTGCGGAGGAGGAGGCAGAGAGCGCCGAGAGCGAGGGCTCCGATGCCGGCGGCAACACCGGCGGCAAGCGGGAAGCGGCCCGCGGCCAAAGGGCGATCGGCGGTGCGCACCATGCGGGCGTCGGTGCTGCGTTCGAGCGCCTCGTTCAGGGCGCCGGCTCCGGCGGAGACGAGGCCGATGCCGAGCAGGGTTTCGAGCAGGCCGACCTGGACGCTGGAGATTCCCGATTGCAGGGAGCCGAGATAGAAGCCACCCCAGCCGGTGACCAGGACCAGGCCCACGACCTTGACCTTGAACAGCTCGCGGAGGTCGTGGATAAGGGTAGCCGTGGCGCCGGGACTGGGCGCATGAAGTTCCGGAGTGTGATGACGAGGAGGGTTGCGCGTAAGCGCAGGCGAGGCGATGCGCTGGGGCAAAGGCGCGGCAATTTCCGGCGGACGGGCGGCGTGAGAGGCTGGAGCCATGAGGAAAGAAAAAGAGCCTTGAGCTAAAGCTGAGGAAGAGCCCGCAAAACCCTGTTCTCATCATAGCAAGAGGAGGGCAATCGACGTTGCGGCGGGGTAGGCGCGCGGATTACGGGATGAGGAAAGCCGGCCGGCAGGGAGACGAGTCGGCGGACCGGACGCAGAGAAAAAGGCTCCGGCGGCCACCTGTCAGGGCGCGAAAGGCAATCGGGAGCGATGAAGTATGTATTGAGCGGACCGTCGCGGCAATGGATGCACACCAGGGGGCGCAGGAAACCTTTCGCCCTCTGGTGCGTTTGCTGATTTTGCCGAAATCCCGGCCGGTGGGTGTTCTAGAGCGGCTGCACGTCGGCAGCCTGCCAACCCTTGGGACCCTTCACCACGTTGAACTGCACGGCTTGGCCTTCCTGCAAGCTCTTAAAGCCGCT
>JASHUH010000492.1 GCA_030040115.1 Acidobacteriaceae bacterium
CAAACCACCTCCGACTCCGAGATCATCGTGCAGCTCATTGCTCATTCGCCTTCGAGTACGCTCGTCGATTGCGTCGCCGATTCGCTGGCCCAGGTCGAAGGCGCCTTCTCCATCGTGATGATGACGCGCGACCGCATCTTCGCCGCCCGCGACCCGCGCGGCTTCCGGCCGCTCTCCATGGGCCGCATCCGGAACCCCGGCGCGCCCGACACCATCCTCTTCGCCAGCGAAACCTGCGCCTTCGATCTGCTCCGCGCCGAATTCGTGCGCGACGTGCTGCCTGGCGAGTTGGTCATGGTCACCGAAGACGGCGTCACCAGCCGTCAGTACGCCTCCGGCGTCCCGCAGGCCAGCTGCATTTTCGAACACGTCTACTTTTCGCGCCCCGACTCACGCGTTTTCGGCCGCTGGGTGCAGGAGTCGCGCGACCGTATGGGCCGCCAGTTGGCGCGCGAGTCCGGTGTGCCCGCTGACGTCGTCGTCCCTGTCCCCGATTCCGGAGTCACCGCCGCGCTGGGTTACGCCGAAGAGGCCGGTCTGCCTTTCCGCTTCGGCCTTATCCGCAATCACTACGTCGGCCGCACTTTCATTGAGCCCGAGCAACGGGTCCGTGATTTCGGCGTCCGCCTCAAGCTCAACCCGGTCCGCAATCTGCTCCAGGGCAAACGCGTCATCCTCATCGACGACTCCATTATCCGCGGCACCACCAGCCGCAAAATCGTGCGCATGGTCCGCGGCGCGGGAGCCAAAGAAGTTCATCTGCGCATCAGTTGCCCGCCCACCACCTCGCCGTGTTTCTACGGCGTCGATACTCCTTCCAAGCGCGACCTCATCGCCGCCAACAACTCTATCGAAGAGATTCGCCGCTTCATCGAGGCCGACTCGCTCGCCTATCTCTCGCTCGATGGATTGCTGCAATCGGTCCAGAACGGGGAAAAGCAGGGTTTTTGCGTAGCCTGTTACACCGGCGTTTACCCCACTCAGTGGATCGATGTGGACGAAATCCTGCCCGCCGGCGCTACGGTCTGATTTTCGGATTTCTGGCGCGCATGCGTTTTCTCTGAATGCCGCGGCGGGTGAGCATCACGGCTTAAGGCCATTTGACTGAACCCCGATGACCATCCCGAGACCCGTGGGCGCGGGTCGCATCCGGGACCGCGTGGCCAATTTGCATGGACCGCAACGAACCCTTATGCAACGAAATGCATCCTCCGAATCATGATGGCGCTCTCCGGCGGCGGCAGAATTCTGATCGTCGATGACGATGAGGCGGTCGCGCGCTCGCTCGAGTTGATTTTCATCTCCCGTTCCTACACCGTGCGGGTCGCGCACTCCGCCGAAGAGGCCATCGAGACCATCGCGGTTTGGCGGCCCGAAGTCGCCATCGTCGACGTGATGCTGCCGCAAATGAACGGCATTGAATTGGGGGCCGTATTACGGGACAACTATCCCGATTGTGGAGTGGTGTTGGTTTCCGGCCATCCGGGAACCAACGAACTGTTGGAAACGGCCCGCCGGCAAGGTCATTCTTTCGAAATCCTTCCTAAGCCTCTGCACCCGACGCAAATTCTTGATATTGTCGCCGAATTGATGCCCAAGATGAGCGGCGATGCGTAAAGCGTTTTTCCCCCACTGTCTAAGTTTTCAATCACCGGTGGCGATTTTTTTAGGGAACCGCCCTCTGTGTTCCTGGCGTCGGTCTATACCCAAGTTCCTTGCCTAAACCTGTAGCAGAAAGAGAAGGGCCATGGACGCTTTTCCGAAGCATCCCCGCGCGGACCACAAAAATCCACGTGATTCGAGAGATGGCCTAGGGCACGCCGGCGCCCTTTTCCACCAGCATCATGGGCGTATGGCCGGCAGCCTGGGTCCCGCGAACTACGTGAGGCGTAATGATGATCACCAGCGTGGAAAAATTCTTCTGCAGGTCGTTTGCCGATATGTTGCTCAATCCCGGAATCTCGCTGATTCCCGGCGTGCCGGTGATGGCCCGGCTCTCGGTACGGTTCAACAAGCTCGCCAGCTCCACGGTCTGCCCTCTTTTGATGGTCACCACCCCGGAATAAGCCTCGTTGTTGAGGATCGGATCGCCATCGATCGACGTCCCGGCTAGGGCCGTGATCTTCAGGTCGATGGTGAGCGCAACATCGTCATCGCGCAGCACGTTGGGCGTCACCTTCAGGGTCAACCCTATGTCCTGGTATTGAATCATGGGAATGTTGGGAGTTGCGCTGGTGAGCGACGAAAGCAGAGAGGTCAGACTGCTGGAGCTTCCCGCGCCCGTCAATCCGGGAATGTTCGGCGTCGAACCCGAAAGTGTCGAATACGACGAAGTTTGAATGGGATATTTCTCGCCTTCGGTCAGTGTGCCCGCCTCGCCGTCGCCGAGTCGCAACTGAATATCGTCAATCTCGCGCGAGTCCGATGAGTTGAGGTTCAGGTTGAGCGTTGCCGGCCCGCCCGGAGAAAGACCAGAGGCCGTGAGCCCGCCGCCGAAGAGCGCAATTCCATTCGAAAAAATCGAGCTCGAAATCTCGCCGCTGGCGAGCAGAATGCCGAGGATCGCCAAGGTGTCACTCGCTGAGGCCAGGCCCGACGAAATAATCTCCTGCACCAGGGATTGGTTGGCGTTCAGAATCGACTGCTCTTCGGAATACACATTGAACGCGGAGAACGTTTGTGGGGGCTGAACCCCGGTGTTGCGGGCGCCGGTGTGCGCAAGTTGAATCAGCCGCACGTTGAGCATCACCTGGTTACGGCCGTCCAGCAGGCTGC
>JASHUH010000493.1 GCA_030040115.1 Acidobacteriaceae bacterium
AAGCTCTACCGCCCCCGCTTTAGCAGAGTTTGTTCTCAGAGAGCGCGATGTGTCATATCCGAACAAATCCCGCTCCAGAGCATCTGCGGCGGTCGCTGCGCAGTTCAGTTTTAGGAATGGCCCCTCGCGTCGGTCGGAATGGCAATGAAGGAACTTCGCCACCAACTCTTTGCCGGTTCCCATTTCGCCCTGAATGAGCACGGGAGAGTCGACATGGAGGATCGCGTCGATGCTCGCACGCACCTCCTGCATCGCAGCAGTCCTGCCGAAGATAACGGACTCCTTCGGCAAGTCCGCCAGATCGATATGAAGGTTTTCGGCCATTTTCCTTGCGTGACCTTCTTCGGCTTCCCAGCTGCCTACATCGGAGTAATGCATGTATCTTGCCAAAATCCCCACTCACCGATAGCAGGGTCCCCGGCGGTGCTTTCGTTGATGGTCTTGGAGTTATGCCATCGTGTCTGACATGAACCCCAATTGCGGAAGATCCTTTGACTTTGATTCGTTCTTTCAGTCTGCAAGCTTTTGCACACTGTTACCACTGGCATGCACACTACGCCGTCTTACCGGTGCAGATCTATTCGCAAATTGGCGGCGATCTCGTACAACAACACCAATGGCTCGCCCTCCGGATGGGGCGACTCGCATCTCGAGTTCAAGATGTGGGCGAGATCGTCTCGCACGGCTAAGCCATTGACACGTAACATTGGATTTTGCGATAGGGGCGAGTTAGCGATGCGACTGGCATCCAGCCACGTCCAGAGCATTTCACTCCAACGTGATGAAGGCCGCATCAAAGATGAGAGGACAATCTCCCCACTAACTCCTATTGCGTTGTGCGGTGTAACTGATATGCGACTGTTCCTGGAAAGCTCCGCCGCCGCCGGGAGTAAGGCGATGCTGTTGAATCTTATAAAGCAGCGCCCGGTAGCTGATATTGAGAGAGCGAGCGGCATGGCGGCGGTTCCATCCGGAGACTTCGAGCGCATCCTGAATCATCTTTGCTTCAGTTCGCTCCTTCACGTCGCGAACAACCGATTTCATGCCTGATCGATGCGAGAATTCGTCCCCCGAAGCCAGATAAGCGTTGCCTTTGGTCCGAGCGATCTTCGCCTCTAATTCTCGAAGCGCTGCATCCGGATCGCGTATGATAATTGCCCGCATCACAAAATTGTGCAATTCGCGCAGATTTCCGGGCCAGTCGTAGCGTAAGGCAGCGTCTAAGAGAGGTGAAGGAAACTTGCTGTTCAATCCGTTCTTTATTCCCGTGGGTGCGCGGCGCATGGTTTCGTCGATAAGGTAAGGAATCTCGTCGCGCCGCTCCCGCAGAGGAGGGATATTAAGAGTAAAGACACTCAGGCGGTAATAAAGATCTTCACGAAACGTCTTTTCGAGCAAGGCGCTGTCCATTTGGATGTTTGTCGCCGCGAGAACCCTCACATCGACAGTCGTGCTTTCTTGTCCGCCAAGACGCGTAAATTGGCCGTCCTGCAAGACATGGAGAAGCTTCGCCTGCATCTGGACGCCCATCTCGCCAATCTCATCGAGGAGAAGAGTGCCGCCGTTTGCCTGTTCGAACTTCCCCGGACGATCCTTAATGGCTCCCGTGAATGCTCCTTGCTTGTGTCCGAAGAGCTCGCTTTCGAGTAAATCCGCCGGCAAGGCTGCGCAGTTAACCTTGAGAAATCTCCTTTGAGAACGTTGCGAATGTTTATGGATCAGGCGCGCAATGATTTCCTTGCCGGTGCCGCTCTCACCTAATATCAGGACATTCACGTCGGCGTCGGCAAGTAACTTCACCTGCCGGTAAATCTCAAGCATTTTCGGGGATGCAGAGAGGAAGAAACTGCCCTCGGCGAGTTCTTCGATGTAGGGAGCAGAAACCGCTTCTCTTGAACCATACGATTTGGCTGAAGCAGACCCCGCGGGTTCATCGACGAGCTCGTCCTGAGCATCCGGGCGGTTCAAGTCATCAACCATTGTGTCAAGATCGTCGAGAGTGATCGGCATAGTCAGAAAGCGACGAACACCAAGCTCGATAGCCTCTTGCCGCAGCCCATGCTCGCTTCTCGCGATCACCATCCAGGTCCGGTCCACAGGCGCGACCCGCAGCAGCTCGCGATATTGAGCGCTCTCATATGAATTTTTGGGAGGGAAATCGACGATCAAGACGTCCGGGTCAAGGCGATTGCTCAGGAGCAGTTGAGCTTGGGGGCACCCATTCGCCTCGATCACCCGGTGGCCCGCCGAGACAAATAGCGTCTTGATCTGCAGGCGTGTTTCAGGATTCTGAATTAGGGTTAGAACAAGCAGAAATGGGTTCACGTAGTTCCCTCGGCAAAAAGTCTTCACATGGCTTGCAGTCGCTCAGAAAATCATTGGCGCCGGCCGACCCGCCTCGACTGTTTTCTTTGGCGACTACCGGCAAATATCGTAGACGCTTCCACGTACCTGATGCACGCGACTTACAAGCTAACTTGAATTTCCTTCGTCCCCTTCGTGGTTCCCATTCAAATCCGGGAATCAATATGGGCACAATCACCGTGAAAGCTGGGCCTAAACCGAATGTTGTGGTATCGAATAACCTCGGATATGAGCCCATGGTCGGTAACGCACACATATTGCCTTGCTGACGAGATACCCTCGCGCACTCAGCATGGCCAATCAAAAAGGGCGTCGGAAGTGGAACAGCGACGTGAAGTCGAATGGGCGATGCTTTTCTTCTTTTGAACGACGGCGCCGGTTGATCGTAAGACATTCTTACTGCTGACGGCGCTCCATGATGAAGACAGCAAACACCCGGGAGAAATACAAAACCAATCGGCGACAGAAACCCGTCCTTTCACAGGCCAAATTCAGAGAACGGGAAATCTGCCGCGTGAGTGGAAAACATTTCCCCTCGCAACGAACACGCAGGACTGAAGGGACACGGTTATCATGCGAGCTTGAACTCATCGTGTCAAGAGGCACTTTGGTAATCCGCCCAGGTAATCCTCAACATTTGACTATAGTTATTGACGCGGTTGAGCATCGAGAACCATCGGGAAGTGACGTGAACTTCGCATTCGATTCTGTCAAAAGAAAGAACTATAAGTGGGAAGCGTCACCCACTTTTGTGGGATTCCAAAAAAATTAAACTAGAGCTAAAGGAAACCAGAAACGCTGTACCTAGCGAGGATCAGCGACGGTTGGCCGCTCCTTTTACCCAAGGAGTCAGAAGCCGCAGTTGGGAATCTCATCAACTTGGCGTCGCTTCGACTTCCCTCGAGCGACGGAGACATTTCGCACCACCCGGGAGCCAAAACCACGGCTTCTACGGACCTTTATTGCGGGGCCCTGGCCTTCAATGCGTGGTGTTGTCCGCTACTCGATCGGCGTCGCAGCCAGCGTTAACACCTCGAACGGTTTCAGCATCAAATCTCGCACCCTGCCGGCATGCAGCTCAATGGAGGGCTTATCCCGATCCTCCGTCCAGGGACTGTGCGCGCGATAGAGGCGCGCTGAACCGGCGGGCAGCTCGAAAGCCTTGCCCACGTCAAGCACGTATGTCTGCGTCTGGTTGGAGGGATTCCGCAGCACGACAATCCCCTTTGCCGGAGTCCATGAGGCCCATCCATATACCTCGAGCTTCGCCGGATCGCCGCCGATCCAATGCGTATCCTTCAAGACCTGCGCATTTGCCCGCGACCACCGCGCCGACTCCGCCAGAACATCCCAATCGTGCCTGGAGAGCAACGAGGGCGTGATGTACAGCTCCTGCAACTGGGTTCCGGAGCCGAAGTAGGCATGCACTTCGTCGGCGAAATCGCCGCCGGGATCGGTTTCGAGGTGCTGCGCCCGATCGCCATAGATGATTCCATGCAGCATAAGCGAATTGAGGGGAAACAGAGGTCCGGCCATGACGATATGGTGGTAAACCTGCTCGTCGCGATAGGTGATCCACTTCTGCCGCCAGGTGCCCACGCCGTCGAAACTATGGTCGTCGCCGCCGCGCCAGATCGAGTCTGCATAACGAAGCCAGAACGGGGACGGCCAGGTTCCCGTGGTGAGATTGATGAAGATGCTCGGCTCCTGCTCTCGCAGCCGCCCGATCAGATGAATGGCCGCGGAGAAGTCGCTGTCAAACAGGCTGCCGAGAAAAACCGTACTCACGTTGCCCGTGCCGTCAAACTTGAACTGGTTCACGCCGTATTTCTGGATCATCATGAGGCAAGTTTGCTCGAAGTGTTCGTAATAGCGCGGCCCGGACAGCGCAAAGCCGCCATTCACTATTTCGTAGCCCGCCTGTTCGCCGGCGGCGATCCGCTCCTTCTTTGCTTCTCCGTAGCCGCCCCACGGCGAGAGCCACACGCCGATGCCGAAACCGTACTTCTCCACCGCCTCGTGAATCTTGATAAATCCGTCGGGTAAGCCGGGATTGAATCCCCAAACCGAATGGGTGTTGTCCCAGCCGTCGTCGAAGAGAAAAGAGTCCATTTTCACGTGGCGCTCGCGCACCAGTTCTTCACCTAGAGCGTGGATCCGGTCCAGCACCTGGGCTTCGGCGTAGCGCCCGCCGAGGTCGTACCAGGTGTTGTAATGCAGAAATGTTCGATAGGGATGCGCGCGCTCATTCTCGAGGTAAGCGAGGAAATCACGGCGCAATTGCCCCGGCGCGGCGACTCCGATGACGGACGAGTAGGAGATCGACCTGCCGGGTTCGAGCGGCAGCACGCGCTGGAGCGCCGAAGTGAGCCTGCCATTCGAAGCCTTACTCTCTGCAAGGGGAGACTCGAACGCGAAGAAAAAATTGCCCGCCACCAAGGGCGAACCTCGGACCGCGCCCACGACGCGGGCTTCGGGGTAGATAAAGTCGAACATGCGCACGGCCGCGATCTTCGCCGGCTCGGAGCCCGCCTTGAGCGTCACCTCCTGGCGAAGATAGTGGGCGCCATCGCGCAGAATCGCACACCAGTGGGCCGTCAGTTCGCGGCCCGTCGCGCTGAGGTCGGCGCAAAGCTCGCGCGCGGGCACGTGTTCCGCTTGCCGCGAAGCCGCCGGCACGGGTGAAATCTGTGTTTCGACCGGCGCCGCGTCCAGTTTCATTTGCGAAGCCGCAAGCCGGCTGCCATCGTCGAACTGGAAGCTGAAAAGCTCGCCGGGGCGCAATACCGCTCCGCTGCTCAAATCGTCGATCTCAGCGACTCGCAGCGCGCCGCGCGACACGTCGAATCGGGCCGACAGGCGTGCATCGCGCAGCACGAATTGAGTTCTTGCACTCTGGGCCTTCGCCGCCCATCCACAAAAATGCGCAAAAACCAGGGCGAGCACCAAAGCCTTGCCCGTCGAAGTCCGTAAGGCTTCAAAGCCCATCCATCCCGGCTTGCTTTTCATGCCGCCAAGTGTACATCCGGCGCCCTGGTTCCCGATGGCGTGGTCTCGCACCAACAAAAAGGCCCCTCCAGTTTCGGAGAGGCCCGGCCGGCTTAACTATTGGCGCAAGCAGGCCGTGAAAAGCAGGTAGAGGAAGGTGGAACTACCTGCGGAAACGATCAAAATGGCGCTCGGGAACCGGATGACGATAGAAATATCCGCCGCGCGCCGGGCCGACATAGCCGCGCACGAACGGGTGGCCGAAGCGCACGCCCGCGCCGGAGAAATTCCAATAGCCGGGCACCCAATACCCATGGGCGTAATAGCCGGCGACCCAGACATAACCCGCGCCGGGGCTAGGGGGAACGTAAGCCGCCGGCCCGCCGACGTAGACTCCAAACTCAGCCGCCTGCGCGGGCGCTGCCGCCATGCCCAATGCACCCGCGGCGAGCGCCGCACCCAACATCCAATTCCGCATGCTGCCCATAAACCCTCCATTCCAGCCGACCCTGGTTGCCTGGGCGGCTTCGGCGTGGTTCGATCGGCCCCCCTTGGCCGCTTTCCGAAACGCCGTTCATGTCCTTTGTAAACACCACGGTTTCAAAAGGTTGCGGCAGGCGCTCGAAAATAAATTGGCGCAACTTTTGGCGTATTTGGGGTTTATGGCGCGAGCCGATGAAGGCGGCGCCTGCCGTTGTGGGGGGCGCCGTCCTGGCGCAAAAGTAGCTAATATCCCCAAATTAGCTAATCCGGCCCCACCCCCCTCCCCAAATTTATTTCGGCGTGCAAATCCAGCATTTTAATAGGCTTACGCGTAAGTGCATGAAAAGACATGTACTTGATTGCATATCTAAGAAAGCAAAGATATTACGGCGTTTTAATGGAAAATTTTGCACCGAAAAAGGTGCGTTTTTGGGCTCTGGAAGTGGCGTGATTCTTGATGGATTGGCCCTCCTTGGCGCGAGAGGGCGAATTTTTTCAGGGTTACGGCCTCGAACCGCGGCTGCGACGTCTTCTCGTCCTCAAGACCAGAATAGCGATCTTCGGGTAATTCCATGCACCTTTGAGGAAGAGCGGAAGCGCTTTGGGATGAGCGGGTTAGGAGGGAATCCGCGCGAAGAGGGCTTGACTTCATCCGGGCCGTTCCGCCTATACGCAGGCTGGATCATTCGGCGCTTGCCGTTCCTGGAGTGACGTCGCAAAACAGGCGCCGAGAGTGGAAATTCCGGGGCAGATTTTTTGAGAGGTCAGGATTGCCGGCCAAATGGGCGCGGCAGGTGGTATTTGACTCATCGAGATGAGTCAAATACACTCATCGCATGTCTAAGCGGCTGCAGGTTATTCTTCAGGACCCTGAGTATCGCGATATCCAGCGCGCGGCGCGGTTGCGCCGCATGTCCATTGCCGAATGGGTGCGGCAGGCCCTGGTGCAGGCCCGCAAGAGTGAGCCAAGCCGCGAGGTTGCGTCCAAGCTCGAGGTCATTCGGGCGGCGGCACGCATGGACTTTCCCGCCGCCGATATCGACCGAATGCTCGAAGAGATCGAGCAGGGCTACGGATTGGGCAGGCAGCCGTGATTTTTGTCGATTCGAACATCCCTATGTATCTGGTGGGGGCTCCCCATCCGCATAAGACCGACGCCAAACGTTGGCTGGAGGAATTGGTGAGTGGACAGGAGCGGCTGGTGACCGACGCCGAAGTGCTGCAGGAAATCCTCCACCGTTACGTTTTCATCGGGCGGCCGGATGCGATTCAGCCAGCGTTTGACGCCTTGCTGGGAGTCGTCGATGAAGTATTCCCGGTGGACCGAGCGGCAGTGGAACGAGCTAGGGAAATTGTGCTGGGCCGGAAGGGCTTGTCGGCGCGAGATGCGGTCCATCTGGCCGCGATGCAGATCCACGGCATCCAGAA
>JASHUH010000494.1 GCA_030040115.1 Acidobacteriaceae bacterium
CGCCCCCCTTTGTGGTACGATGCGAACAATTGGCGCGCACTGGCCAATCGAGAGGTCGAAATGAACCCATTCACAAGGCGGAATTTTCTCAAGGCGGGCGTGGCTGCGGGAGCGTTAGCCAGCGTAGAAACTCTTAATCTGCGAGCCGAGCCCGAGACGGCAACGAGCTGGGTGACATTGGGTAAGTCGGACCTGAAGGTCACGCGGCTGGCGCTGGGGACGGGAACCTTTAGCGGCAGAACCCAGCAAGAACTCGGCCAGAAAGGGTTTACGCGCCTGGTCCGTCACGCTTACGACCGCGGCATTCGGTTTTTTGAGACCGCCGAGTCGTATGGCGAATCGCAGCAGATGCTGGGCGTGGCGCTCCAAGGGATTCCCCGCGAAAATTACAAACTTATGACCAAGGTGACCACGTGGCCTACCGGCAATCCGATGGCGAAACTCGACGAGCTGCGCCGCAATTGCGACACCGAGTACTACGACATCATGCTCCTGCACTGGCAGCACACGGCCGACTGGCCCGAGAGTTCGGCGCGCTGGCAGGACGCTATCCTGGAGGCGCAGGAAAAGAAAACAGTTTTGAGTCATGGCGCTTCGGTGCATGGACTGCCGGCGCTCGCGCAAGTGCCGGACAACAAGTGGCTGCAGATCGCCATGATCCGGATGAACCACAAGGGTGTGCGCATGGATACGCCGGTAGCCGACGCCCGCGGACTGGGCAATGTCCCCGAGGTTGTCGAGCGCGTGAAGCAAGCCAAGACCAACGGCTTGGGCGTGATCAGCATGAAACTTGCGGGCGAGGGCGCGTTCAACCACGAAGACCGGCAAAAGGCCATGCGTTTCGCCTTCCGGCATGCGGGCGTGGACGCCGTGACGGTCGGGTTCAAAGCCACAGGGGAGATCGACGAGGCCATCGATAACCTGAACGCAGCGCTCGCCTAGGAAAGGTTTCACCGCCGGCCCGCCGAACCGAAGCGGTGGGGGGGAGTTGTTCTGTGCGGGTGGAGGCGATCGACTCCGCCTGGGCCAGATCCTTTCACCCGGAAATTTGACTGCCTGCGGGTGTGATTTCCTCGCCAACCCTTTGCTCCGCCACCCAACGCTGTTCGCAGCCGGGGCGATTTGCACAGGCGAACGGAAAGAGAGGTCGCGCGATACTGTTGGCATGGCTACTGCGACTTATGAGGGGCTGGAAGTACTTTATTCCCGCCAGCAAATCGCCGAACGGGTGGCCGAAATGGGGGCCCAGATTACCCGCGATCTCAATGGCGAAAAGCTGGTGATGGTGGGGGTGCTGAAAGGCGCGGCGTTTTTTCTGGTCGATCTTTCGCGGGCCATCCAGGCCGATGCGACGTTCGATTTCGTCGCCACCTCGAGCTATGGGAGTGGACTGCGCTCCTCTGGCGCGGTGAAGCTGATCAAGGACCTTGATGAGCCCATCGAGGGCAAGAATGTGCTGGTGGTCGAAGATATCCTTGACACCGGTCTGACGCTAGCTTATTTACGCAAGCTTTTCCTCCAGCAAAGGCCCAAATCCCTGCGTATCGCCACCCTGCTCGACAAGCCTTCGCGGCGCATCGAAAAGATCGAGGCCGACTACGTTGGGTTCTCGATTCCGAATCTGTTCGTCATCGGTTATGGAATGGATTACGGCGAGCGCTACCGCAACCTGCCCGACATCTGCATTTTGGGGCCCGGACATCCGGAATAAACCGTGCATCGCTTCAGGGCGTCTTCTCAGCGCATATTAAAGATGCATAAAGAAGCATCTTGACGGGGTTTTCTGCGTCTATTTCATTTGGTCCGCTGCGCGGGTAGGTTTTATACTCGACTGCCGGAGATGGTGCGGAACGCCGCAGTGTGTCCGCGTCCCTCTCGTGAATCAGAAGGAAAGAAATGGGTAGGGAGCGATCGACGATGGCAGCGAGCACGTCCGTCGAGGAATCCGATCTCGAATTCGACCATGGGACATTCGACGCGGCCGGGTTTGCCGCGCAGACACTGGCGAGCTGGCAAACCGTGGCTGCGGTGATCGACCATACGCTGCTCAAGCCGGAAGCCACGCAAAAGCAAGTGGAGAGTTTGTGCGAAGAGGCGGTTCGCTACCGATTTGCATGCGCCATGGTGAATCCGGTGTGGGCGCCGACGGCGGTGAACGCGCTGCAGGGCAGTGGCGTTGCGGTGGGAGCGGTGCTCGGTTTTCCCCTGGGCGCGTCTCTTGTCTCCACGGTTCGGCAGGAGGCGGCCGCGCTCACCCGGCTGGGTGTGCGCGAGCTGGATATGGTGATTCCCATCGGCCAGTTAAAGAGCGGCAACCATCAGGCCGTGCAGCAAGCGATCCACGCGGCTGTCCAGGTGGCGCATTATCATGGCGCGCTGCTCAAGGTGATCCTTGAAGCCTGTCTGCTGAGCACCGAGGAAAAACTGCGCGGGGCGGAGATCGCGATCCAGGCGGGCGCGGATTTCATCAAGACGTCCACCGGGTTTTCCTCGGGCGGGGCGACCCCTGAAGACGTAGCCCTGATGCGCGGCATCGCGGGCGCCCGTTGCGGCGTGAAAGCCGCCGGGGGCATTCGCACGCTGGACGCGGTCCGCGCCCTGCTTGAGGCCGGAGCCAACCGCATCGGGGCGTCGGCTTCCGTAGCCATTGTGCGGGAGCTCGGCGCTGCATGAGGACGATCTGCCCCCGGCAGGGACTGGCGATCGCTCAGTGAGCCGCTCATTCTCTCTATCCTGGCATTGAGGCTCGATTTGCCTTTGCAACGCGAATTTGCCTCGTCGAGCATGGGCGCTACGGGGATTCGCGGCGATACGGGCGCGCGGGCATCGGCGACAAGCGCGGGCGAAAACTGTTCTACTGAAGAGTAATCCCCGATTGCTGCTTGAATTCATGACCATACTTCCCCCATCGCCGCAGGTGACGCACGAGTTCGAGGGCGACTACCGCCCCGCGGACCCCGCGAACCCGCTAGCGCATCTCGATCCCGTGAACGCGCGCATTGAAGCAGCCGACGTGGCTTATCTGATGCGGCTTACCGATGCGCTCAACACGACACTCGATCTGCAAACGCTGCTCAAGCGCACCGCGGAGCTGGTGCATTCCGTCATCCCCTATCGCATCTTCGCCATTTTTCTGCTTAACGACCGCACCCAGGAGTTGCGCATGCGGTTTCAGATCGGGCACACGCCCCAGGTGGAGCGGATGCGAATTCCGGTGGGCAAGGGCGTGGTGGGCCAGGTGGCGCTGACGCGCCAGCCGCTGCTTTTGAACGATGTTTCCAGCGACCCGCGTTACATTCCCGCCAACCCCGAGGTCCGTTCGGAGCTGGCCATGCCGTTGATCGCCAAAAACCGGTTGATCGGGGTGATGGATCTGGAAAGCGAACAGGATGGATTTTTCCGTCCCGAGCAGCACCGGGTGCTGACCATGACCGCGTCCCGGATCGCCCAGGCGATTGAGAATGCGCGGCTTTACGCGCGGGTCACGCGCCAGGCGCAAACCCTGGAGGTGTTAAACGAGATCGCCACGGAGCTGGCTTCGATTCTCGATCTCAAGCCGCTGTTCGAACGCGTGGGCCAGCTTTTGCGCCGGCTCATCGATTACCAGATGTTTTCGATCATGTTGCTCGATGAGAAGGGCGAAACCCTGATCACCCGCTACGCGTGGCGTTTTGGTTACGCCAGCGCGCCGTTGCGCCGCATCCCGGTGAACAGCGGCCTTGTGGGCGCCGCAGTGCGGGAGTGGCGGACGGTCAATGTGGCCGACGTGCACAACGATCCGCGCTATCTGCCCATGAATCCGGAAACGCGTTCGGAGCTGATTGTGCCGCTGTTTTACAAAGGCCGGGTCATCGGCGCGCTCGATCTGGAACATTCGCGCAC
>JASHUH010000495.1 GCA_030040115.1 Acidobacteriaceae bacterium
AGGTAGGAGGTTTTTCTATGCGATTGTTTCGCTCCGCGCATTTGCTTCTGCTTGCGCTCCTCGTGGCGGTCATTCCTCTCTCAAGCCACGCTCAAATCACTGTCGGCATCACCGTTGGTTTCGCTCCACCCGTGTTGCCTGTCTATGTGCAGCCCCCGTGCCCTGAGCCCAACCTGATCTGGACTCCCGGCTATTGGGCCTACGGTCTCGATGGCTACTTCTGGGTTCCCGGCGCCTGGGTTCCTGCGCCCGAACCAGGACTTTTCTGGACTCCGCCCTACTGGGGCTGGTCCGACGGCCAATTCCTCTTCCATGAAGGCTACTGGGGACCGACCGTCGGCTACTACGGCGGCGTCAACTACGGCTTCGGCTACATGGGCGTCGGCTTTGCCGGTGGTGAGTGGAGAGGCGGCGCTTTTGCCTATAACACCGCCGTCACGCACGTGAACACCACCATCATTCACACCACCTATGTGAACGAAACCATCGTTCGCAATGACACCGTCGCCAACAACAGTCATGTGTCCTACAATGGCGGTCCCGGCGGCATTCGGCATCAGCCCACGGCGCAGGAACGCGCCGCCGAGAGCCAGCACCACGTACCTCCCTCAGCCGTGCAGGCGCAGCACATCGCTCAGGCCCGTGCCGATAGAACAGCCTACGCCAAGGCCAATGGCGGACATCCGCATACCCTGGCCGCAGCCAGGCCGCTCGCCTCGCCGCGCACCGCTTCGGCAGCCCGTCCTGAATCGCGTGCCCCCGCGACGCGCCCTGAATCGCGTGAACGGTCCACTCGTCCGGAAAGCCGTACAACTCCCGAAACTAAGGCTCCTGAGAAACGTCCCGAAACTCGTGCTCCGGCGGCACACCCTGAAACGCGCGCTCCCGCAGCGCACTCGGAGTCTCGTCCTGCTGCGGAGAAGGGCGCTGAAACTCACGCTGAAAGCCGTCCTGCGCCGGCGGCGCATCGGGAATCTCATCCGGCGTCTCCTACGGCTCCGGAAACCCGCGCCGCAAGCAAGCCTGCGCCTGAATCGCGTCCTGCAAGCCATCCGGCGCGGGCAACCGACGCCGAGTCGCACTCGGCTCCCGCAACCCACGCTGAATCCCATCCGGCTCCAAAAACTGCCGCGCATCCGGCTGCCAAATCTACTGCTCATCCTGCGCGCAAGCCTGCGGAAAAACCGGAATCCAAGCCCGAAGAGCCTAAATAACACGCAAGCGAGCTCTCCACAACCCATTTGCCATCAGGCCCACCTTTCCTGGTGGGCCCGATGGCGTGCGAATTCTTCACCACCACCTGCAACTTCCGGCCCTAGGCTGGGTTCCATCCCGTGTAGCTTCTTTCGGCACTCGGATTTGGGGCGAGAACGAGCTTTCTCCGGCGGCCATATTGGCTCCCGGCGAATCGATCGGATTTCCGCTAGCGGAAATCCGATCCGCCCGGCCCAGGTCCTGTTAAAGTGGTCCCGAAGCTGTAATTCAACGAGTCCTGGCGCGGCTCTGGGTCAATGACTTCTCCTTGCCGGTCAGGAAGAAAGAATCAGGAGGCTTCTCTTATGCGTATGCTTCGTTCTGCGCGATTGTTCTTGCTCGCCCTGCTCGTCGCGGCGGTTCCTTTGGCCGTCTGCCCGGCGCCGGCGCACGCGGCGGTTTTTATCAGTGTAGGGTTTGCCCCGCCGGTGTTGCCGGTGTACGTGCAGCCGCTCTGCCCGGAGCCCGGATTGATGTGGACGCCCGGATACTGGGCTTATGGGCCTGATGGCTATTACTGGGTGCCTGGCGCGTGGGTGCCGGCTCCGTATGCGGGCGCCCTTTGGACGCCGGGATACTGGGGCTGGTCGGCGGGCCTGTATATGTGGCACCCGGGCTATTGGGGTGCGCACGTGGGCTACTACGGCGGCGTCAACTACGGCTTCGGCTACATGGGCATCGGCTTTGTGGGCGGCATCTGGCGGGGCGGCGTGTTTGCCTATAACACGGCCGTGATGCGCGTAAATACGACGGTGATCCGCAACGTGTATGTCGATCGCACCATCGTGGAGCGGAATACAATCGTCAATAATTCGCATGTCGCCTACAACGGCGGGCCTGGCGGCATTAACCACCCGCCGACAGCGCAGGAGCGCTCCTACATGAACGAGCGGCGCACGGCAGCGACCAGCTTGCAGACGCAGCACGCCCAAGCAGCCATGCGCGACCACAATGCGTACGCCAAGGTCAACGGCGGCCACCCCAGCCAGTTGGCTTCAGCGCGGCCTCTGCAAGCGGAACACCAGACGGCTCCCGCGTCGCGGCCCATGAACCAGGCGCGGCCGCAACAGCAAACGCGGCAGCAGGAGCGGTCGCGCCCGGCTTCTCAGTCACGGCCACAGCGGCAGGCGCAGCCTGCAGAGCGCTCGAAGCCCGAGTCGAAGCCGCGTTAACGCGGATCGCGTGAACTCCGCCAGCGAGGCCCACGGGTTTCCGTGGGCCTTGCTGCGTAGCGTCTTCAGGTTGGTTGAGTCAGGACGAACTGGGAGCGGCGTTCGCGGCTTTAGGGTCCGAGATTTTGAGCTTTGTGGTTGCGGGATCTGCGATTTGGAGGTCGGCAATTTCGACTTCCAGGCCGCCGAAATCGGGATTAGGATTTTCGCGGATGCGATAGGCGAGATCGACGATGCTTCCGGCTTGCAGCGCCAACTCCGCGGCGCGCCCCGCCAGACCCCAACCGATGGCGCGAAGGGAGGCGCTAGAACCGGCCACGGCGAGCGATTGCGGGGAGCGCGCGAGCTCGAGGCGGATATGGCAGTCTTTCATGATGCGCGGCGGCGCGAGCAGCCGTACTTGGCGCGCCACAAAGACCGGCTGGGGATTGCCATGGCCGAGAGGTTCGAGCTTATGCAACCAGCCGGCCAGCACCGGCGTAATGCGATCAAGGGCCAGTTCGGCATGAATGTGCAGAATCCGTTCCGGCTGGCGTGCGGCCAAGTTTCGTTCGGCGTAGAGGCGGAGCCGGCATTTGAGTTCGGGTAAAGCGGTTGCCGGCAGGGCGAAACCGACGGCAAAGGCGTGGCCGCCAAAGCGCGTGAAGAGATCGGCGCAGCCCTCGATTGCAGCGAGCAAGGCAAAGCCATCAACGGATCGGCCGGAGCCGTGCGCGACGCCGTCTTCGATGCCGATGACGATAGCGGGCTTGGCGGTGCGTTCGACGACCCGAGAAGCCAAAATGCCAATGACGCCACGATGCCAGCCTGCGCCGTCGAGCACGAGCAAGCGTTCCGCAGCTAACTCGTCATCGGATTCGAGGCGCGCGTGGATGGCGGTGAGTGCGGCTGCCTCCACATCGCGGCGCTCGCGGTTCAGTCGCTCCAACTTGGCGGCGAGTTCGGCCGCGCGCGCGGGATCGCGGGTCGAGAAGAGCTCGATGATGTCGGAAGCGACGTCCATGCGGCCCGCGGCGTTGATGCGCGGCGCAAGACGAAACGCGACGTCGAAGCCAGTAATCTCTTTGGCGGCGGGATCGAGCGAGGCGGCGGCGAAGAGCGCGCGCAAGCCCGCGCTGGCCGGGCGGCGCAATTCGCGGATTCCAAGGGCGGCAATGGTGCGGTTTTCACCGCGCAGCGGCACGGCGTCGGCGATAGTGGCGATGGCCGCAATTTTGAGGAAGCTGGGCAAAAGCTTTTCGCGGGTGCGCACCGGATCACGCCGCTCCAGCAGCGCTTGGGCAAGTTTGAGGGCGATGGCCGCGCCACATAGGAATTTTTCAGGATAGGCGCAACCGGGCCGATTGGGATTGAGGATGGCGAGAGCGGTGGGAACAGCGTCGCCGGTTTCGAGGAGATGATGGTCGGTGATGATGAGGTCGAGGCCCAAGCGGCGCGCCGTCTCAGCTTCAGCGAAGGCGCGCATGCCGGTATCGACGGTGATAACCAAGCGAACGCCATCGGCATGCGCTTCTTTAAGGACGAGGGACTGCATACCGTAACCCTCGCGAAGGCGGTGGGGTACATGAAAGCGCACTGTGCCGCCAAGCAGCTCGATGGCGGTTTTGAGCAGAACCACGGCGGTTGTGCCGTCCACATCGTAATCGCCGTAAAGGAGTACGGGCTCGCGCGCAGCGATAGCTCGCTCCAGGCGCTCGACCGCAGCGGACATGCCAAGCATTTGGAATGGATCGTGGAGGTGGGCCGGTTCCGGATTCAAGAACGCATATGCGTCGGCCGCGCTGGTGACGCCACGAGCCAGCAGCAGTTCGGCCACCACCGGAGGCAGACGCGCCTCGCGGGACAGCGTTGCCGCAGCCTCAGTGTGCTGCGCGGCCATGACCCAGCGCTGTTGCGGCGGCATGTGCGGCGATGTTACGGGACCTTTGACGCCGGCCGTGCTCACGCGCGTTACTCGTCCTCGTCGTCTTGGGGATGGGCGTCGTCGATGACGATGTCCTGAAAGCCCTCGATGTCTTCCACCAGAGCCTGAAAGCGCTCATACCATTCGGTGGTGGTCTCATGGAGAAAGACCAGCCCCTGGTAAACGAAGCCAAGCTGGATATAACCCACCATGCCGGCGTAGTTGCGCAGCCATTTGGCTTCGACCAACTCGTTGGCTTCTTCATCGGGGAAGTTCATCTCGTTGGCTTGCTCGATGAGCGAATCCAGTTCCTCGCGCTCCAGGGTCATGTCGCTGAAGGTCACAAACGGAGCGCCGACGTGCTTCGCCATTTCAACAAAGTCTTTCCACGAATCGGGATTGCCTTGGCCCTCCCACAGGATGGAGGGAATGTCCTCGGTGACGTAGCCGGGAAGGCGGAGAAGACCGTGACCCTCGATAAAGGCCACCATGTCGTCTTTGAGCGAGAGGAGATTGTCGGAACTCATAGTCAATCCATCATTCTCGCAGATGGGGGCGGGTTGGTTGTCAACAAATTTGGAAGAGCCGTGGCAGGCCACTTTTATCGCTCTGCGCAAAGCTCCCCGGCGAGACGGCGATGGGTCAGGCTTTACTCTGGAAGGGACCGCACCCGGGAAGATTCCGCCCGGAGGAGAGACTTGTTTGCCCTTGTTTGAGCGCCATGTGTTTGTTTGCCACAACGTCCGGCCCGCCGGCGCGCCCCGGCCGTCGTGCACCGCCGACGGAAAAAGTGACCTGCACGCGCGGCTGCAGCAATTGACGAAGGAAGCGGGACTTGCCGGGAGGGTGCGGATTAATAAATCCGGCTGCCTGGACCAGTGCGAACACGGGCCGACGGTGGTGGTTTATCCCGAGGCGGTCTGGTATGGAGGCGTGAAGCCGGAAGACGCCGAGGCCATCGTGGCCGAGCACCTCGTTGGCGGCCGCCCGGTGGAGCGCCTTCGCTTGGAGGAAGGTTGCGTGAACACGAAAACTTGCCTACACCGGGGCTGAGCGGCGCTTGGGCCGCGCGTCGGGCTGTGTGGGCTGGTGCGCGACGCCGCAACCCGTTGGCGTGTACAGGATGCGCGCCCATACGGTATTCTGGCGCTTAACCCATGATTTTTTCCCGCGATTACATTGGGTACCTGGCCCGCCGCACTGTCAAGCACCTTATCGACGCCAAGATGATCACCACCACCGACGCAAAAGCCGTGGAGGCGCGGGTGAACCAGGCTCTGCTCGACGAGCTCTCGCTTGAGGACCGTATTAATGAGGAAGTGCGCATCATTCTCGAGGCCTACTCCGAAGAAATGCGCAAATCCGGCGCCCAATACGCCGAAATGTTCAAAAAAGTGAAAGCTGAGCTGGCTAAGAAATACAAGGCGGTGCTATGAGGATCAGTCGCGACAAGCTTAACAAGCTGGCCCACACCGTGGCTGACACGCTGGCCGAGATCGATCAAGTGGGATTCCTCGAGGACCGCAACACAATTCGGCAGGAGGCGCGCAAAATCCTGGAGGTTTTGCTGGGTGAAGAGGCAAAAATCGACGCCTCTGCACGGCAAAAAATCGCCAACCAGCGCAAAATCATTCTTGAGGGCTCGCAG
>JASHUH010000043.1 GCA_030040115.1 Acidobacteriaceae bacterium
AACCCAGACCGACAGCGAACAGCCTACTGAGGCTTCGAACCGGTCTAACCTTTATTGAGTTGTCTTGTCGACCTGCCAAAACCCTAAGGAGGAGGCGGAACGCAAGCTGCACGTTGTCCGTAAGCTACTGAATAAAATACAGCTAACCTTCAAAATACGGAGATACAGGGCCAGTGAGGGCGACCCCGCGGCAGTAAAACGGCGTCAGGGCGGATGCTTAGCCCCAGCCCCATCACGCTTCGCGCCTGCAGGTTCACGGGCGCGATCACCGGCCCTGCGGGCGTGGGGAGCACTGTGTCTCCGATGGTTCCCGCCACTTGGCCAACGCCGGTATCGAAGGCGAAGTGCGGATGTTCCTTCTGTGTTATCCGCAGCGCATAGTCAAGCGTGGTGGGAATATGCGCTTTGCCCGCCTGAACAGTTCCAGGAAAAGTCTGATCTGCAGGCGAGTTATCCTCTTGTAGCCCAAAACATACGCGGCGGTCTTCCCCATTTGAGTCCCGCAACCGGCTCGTGACTCTGGTTAAAAAAACCCTGATTCGGGTCTATTTTGCGTCCGCAAAAATCTCTTCGATGGTCCTTTCGAAGCCACGCCAGCAGCGAGTCGCCATTCCTAGTTTGGCGTCCCCTTGGTTTCCGCAACCTCAAAAATGCACTCGCTACAGTGGCAGTTCCGGCGCAGATACTCCCACGAATAGATCCCGCTGCGGTGCCCGTCCAGCCAGGCAAACTCAATGGCGTAGCGGCCCACCGGATGCACGCTGGCCGGTTTGGGCGGCGGCGTGAACATGGGTAGCAACTCGGCGGGTTTGGGCTTAGGCTGGCCCGGCTTGCGCCTTTCGGCGTTGCGCTGCTCAACGCAGGTGGCGCAGGGGCATGCCTCTCGCAGCCACGCAAAACTCCAGGCGCTCTTGTGTCCGTCGGCCCAGTCGATCTCCAGTCCTTTGCCCTCGGTCAGCAACACACGCACCTTCGCTGGCGTAATCGCAATCCGGGGCAGCGGACGATTCTCGCGGCTTTCCCGGGCCTCCTCTTCCTTTGAAACAAATCGGATGCCTTCGTGGCTCATATGCTCATTTTAGGCTGCCATCGCTCTCAAGTCAGGGCCAGGTTAGGGCCAGGTTAGGGAATCAATCTCAGCTCCGTCGCAGGCACCCACAGCATTTCCGGACTTTCCGCGAACTGCGGGAACCGAGTGGCTTTTTCCCTGCGAAAAAGCCGCCGCGCGCGATGTCGCATGGCGCCAAAGCTGTGGAACTGGACTAAAACGAGCTGACCTGGCGCCCGTCACCGTCATTGGCCCTTGCCGCGGAGGGAACAGAGCGTGGACCGGGCGCTGCGGCGCGCAAGGTTTGCGGCTGGGCGGCGGGCGTATGGTGCATGGTGACGATGATGGCTCCTGCAGGCTTAAGCCCCATGCAAGCATAGGAATGTGGCGTGCCGGCGTCGAAATACGCCGCATCTCCCGCCAAGAGAGTGCTTTCCTGGTCCCCGTGCCGCAGTCTCAATTCGCCCCCCAACAAATACAGAAACTCCGAGCCCGGATGGATGTGCGCCTTTGGCTCCGCGCCATCTTCGAGAGGAATAAATTCGGCATAATAAGGATCCATGTGGCGGTCGGGCACCAGGTACCCCAAGCTCTCAAAGAAGTAGGTTGGCGGCTCGACGCCGGTCTGCGGCATCTTCACTCGCTCCGCGCGGCGGTGAATCCGAAACACCGGGGCCGGCTCGCATTCAAAAAAATAAGACAGATCCTTGGAAAAGACCATCGCGATGCGCGCCAGATTGCGCAAGGTGGGAACCACCCGGCCGGTCTCCAGTTGCGACAGAAAACTCGCCGACAGGCCGGTGTGCTTTCCCAGCTCGACCAATCCCATCGACTTCTTGAGCCGTAGCCGCCGGATGCGCTCGCCGATGCGCTTCTCTTCGATGAACCGCTCCGCGGTTTCCGGATCGGCCTGAGTCTTATGCACTTCTTCGCTCTTGATCAATGCCAAATCGCCCATCGCACCCCCCGCTTATACTTAGGATGCGCCGGAGGCAAATGCTTGTCCAGGTCAACAAAATTTCTTATGCCACGAAAGCCGGGCGCATCGCCACTGCCGCCAGTCACCCCGCGCTATCCTGATGACTCCGGAGCCATGCCTCCGAATGCGATGATTTCCGCGCGCTTCGCGATGCCCGGATAAGCAGAGCGAAAGTGCAGAGTACGACGCCATCCAGAAAGCCGAATTATGCCCGAAGAAACCGCTTCCGAAACCCCCAAAGCCCAGCCCCCCATCGCCACTATCGCCGAAATCGGCCGCCATGAGGGCCAATCCGTCACGCTGCACGGTTGGCTGTATAACCTGCGCGAGAGCGGCAAACTGCTGTTCCCGATCTTCCGCGACGGCACGGGATTCATCCAAGGGGTGGCGCACGTCAAAAGCGTATCGCCAGCCGTCTTCGACGCGCTCAAAAACCTGACCCAGGAATCGAGCGTCATCGTCATGGGTAAGGTGCGGGCAGACCAACGCGCGCCGGGGGGCTTTGAGCTGGACATCGAGAACTTGACCGTAGTGCAGCGCGTGCCCGAATCGGACCCCTATCCCATTACGCTCAAAGAGCACGGCGTCGATTTCCTGATGGAACATCGGCATCTCTGGATGCGTTCGCCGCGGCAATCGGCCATCCTGCGCATTCGCGCGGAGATCATGCGCGCAGCCGCGGAATTCTTTGATTCAAACGGCTTCATCCGCACCGATCCGCCGGTTCTGACCCCGGCGGCCTGCGAAGGCACTTCGACGCTCTTCCCGGTGGACTACTTCGGCGACCCCGCCTTCCTCACCCAATCCGGCCAGCTTTACGTGGAGGCCACTGCGTTGGCTCTCGGCAAGGTCTACAGCTTTGGACCCACGTTTCGCGCGGAAAAATCCAAAACCCGCCGGCATTTAACCGAATTCTGGATGATCGAGCCCGAAGTTGCCTTCATGGACCTCGACGGGCTGCTGGAATTGGCCGAAAACTGCCTTTCGCACATTGTGCAGAGCGTGCTCAGGAACCGCGCCGCCGAGCTGGCGACGATCGGCCGCGATACGGCCAAACTTGAGCCGGTCGTGCCGCCCTTTCCCCGCTTGCGCTACGACCAGGCCGTAGACATGCTCAATCAAGCCCATAAGGAGGGCCATCTGGAACAGCCGTTCGGGTACGGTAATGACTTCGGCTCACCCGACGAAACCTGGCTTAGTTCGCAATATGATCGCCCCGTAATGGTGCACCGGTATCCGGCCGATGTGAAGGCGTTTTACATGGAGCCCGACCCTGAAGACCCGCGCTACGCCTTATGCGTGGACGTGCTCGCGCCCGAGGGCTACGGCGAGGTGATCGGCGGCTCGCAGCGCGTTTCGAGTTACGAGCTGCTGAGCGCGCGCATCGACCGGCACAACCTGCCGCGCCAGGCCTTCGAGTGGTACCTCGACCTGCGCCGCTACGGCAGCGTGCCGCACTCCGGCTTTGGTATGGGCATCGAGCGCGTAGTCTCCTGGATCTGCGGTCTCGACCACGTGCGCGAAACCATCCCCTTCGCGCGGACGCTGCACAGGATT
>JASHUH010000496.1 GCA_030040115.1 Acidobacteriaceae bacterium
AATAGCGGATGGCGAACCCCTTGAACTCGGCGTAGGTCAGCCGGGCGACAGCGGCCTGCAATTTGCTTCTGACGGCAAGCAGATTCTGTTTCTGAGCGCGCGCTCCGGCTCGCAGCAGGTGTGGACGGCTGACTTCGACCCGGCGACGGGCGCAGCCACCAATGCCCGCCGGCTCACCAATATTTCCACCGGCGCCGACAACGCCCTCTGGTCGCCGGACGGCCAGTCGATTGCGTTCACGTCGTTTGTGTATCCGGATTGCGCGCCCATCACGACCGAAGACTTTGCGACCGGAAGTAACTGCAATTCAGCCCGGGATGCGGAGCTTGCCGCCAGCCCGGTCAAGGCGCAGATTTTTACCCACCTGCTCTTCCGCCACTGGGACCACTTCACCGGCGACAAGCGCTCGCATATTTTTCTGGTCTCGGTTGAGAGCGGAGCCATCAGAGACCTGAATCCCGGCAGCGTCCACGATGTTCCGCCATTCTCGCTCGAAGGCGGCGGCTGCGGGTGCGCCTTTGCGCCGGATTCCAAAGAGCTGGCGTTTACCCAGAAAGATGTGCCCGACCCGGCGATCTCAACCAATGCGGATATTTTTACGCTCGATTTGACCGATCCCGCGGCCAAGCCGGTCAAGGTCAGTACTTCGTTGGGCGGGGATTTCTCGCCGGCCTACTCGCCGGATGGAAAATATCTCGCATGGCGCAGCCAGGAGCGCGCGGGGTATGAGAGCGACCGCTTCGGGCTGGTACTCTACGACCGCAAAAAAGAAACAATTAAGGACTTGTTGCCGAATTTCGATGACTGGGTGGAGGAGTTTTCGTGGAGTGCTGATGATCCGGGGTACATTCTTTTTACTTCCGGCGAGAAGGGCGAAACAGCAATCTACACTGTCGGGACGCTAGGCGATGGCCTCTCTCGCTTCGGCAAAGTTCAGGGCGATTGGAGCGGAGTTCAGCGGATCCTCATAAATGGATTCCCCTATGTCATCGGAACGATGATGCGTGTCAATCGCCCGCCTGAAGTGGTGCTTGGAAACATGCTGCGCATGAGTGACAGCGCGATTCACGTCCGGGTGATCACCAACGGCAAACCTGGCGCGGCTATAGAGGACCCTGAGTATGAGCCCGCAATCGTTACGCAATTGAATGACGCCCTTCTCTCGCAACTCGACCTTTCCCCCATGGAACCCTTCTGGTTCACCGCCCACGACGGAACCAAAGTCGAAGGCTTCCTCGTCAAACCCCCTAACTTCGATCCCGCCAAAAAGTATCCCGTCAAATTCCTCATTCACGGCGGCCCGCAGGGCGCATGGGACGAGTCGTGGAGTTATCGCTGGAACCCGGAGCTGTTCGCGGCCAACGGGTACGTCGTGGTGATGATCAATCCGCGCGGCTCGACCGGGTACGGGCAGGCGTTTATCGATGGCGTGAACGATGACTGGGGCGGCAAACCGTACACCGACCTGATGGAGGGTCTCGATTACGCCGAGCAGCACTATCCCTTCATCGACAAGACGCGCGAGTGCGCGCTGGGCGCAAGCTACGGCGGCTACATGGCCGACTGGATTCTGGGCCACACGAACCGCTTCAAGTGCATCGTTTCGCACGACGGCATGTTCAACCCGGAGTCGGCCTACGGAGAGACGGACGAGTTGTGGTTTATGGAGTGGGAGTTCCGCGGCAAGCCCTGGGACTATGACGGGAAGCCGGACGAGGAAGACCCTTACCGCAAGTGGGCGCCGATGCTCTACGCCAAGAATTTCAAAACGCCGACGCTGGTGATCCATGGCCAGCTCGACTACCGGCTGGAGCTGAGCCAGGGCCTGCAGCTCTTCACCACGCTGCAGCGGCTGGGCGTGCCCAGCAAGATGCTGTACTTCCCCGACGAGGGCCACTGGGTGCTGAAGCCGCAGAATTCCGAGCTATGGTATAAGACGGTGAACGACTGGGTGGATGAGTGGACGAAAAAGAAGACAGGAGCCAAGAACTAGCTGTAGTACAAAACTGGAAATTGTAGTACAGTTTGGATATGAGCACTACGGTGCAAGCTCGATTGGACGAAGCGACAAGAGCGGCGCTCGATCGGCTGGTCCGGCATCACGGATGGAGCGCGTCGGAAGTGGTTCGAGAAGGGATCCGACTGGTGGAAGAGCGGCACGGCCATCCGCGCCGCCGTAAGCTCGTCGGGATCGGCAAGTTCGACAGCGGAGTTACAGATCTGGCTACCAACAAAAAGTACCTGGAAGACCTGGGCTGGAGCAGCATGGGACCCGGCTGGCGACCGCCGGAGCGAGGCTCGTCTAAGTGATTTCCGTCCTCGTCGACACGGGCTTTCTGGCCGCCGTCTATAACAAGCGGGAGCCGCTTCACTCGCTTTGCGTGAGGGTCTATGAATCGCTCGACCATCCGCTGGCGACCTGCGAGGCGGTCATAACCGAGGCGCTTCACTTGTTGCGATTTACCCCGGGCGCCGCCGAGAACATGCTTGCCAGCATAGAGAAAGGGGCAATCGAAACTCCCTTCAGATTGAACCGAAGCGCCGCGTCGGTTCGCACAATCATGACCAAGTACCGCGATACGCCCGCGGACTTCGCCGATGCTTGCGTGATCCAGATGGCGGACGAACTGGAGTCTGGCGATATTCTCACTCTCGACCGCCATTTCCAGCATTACCGCTGGCGGGGCAATCGACCTTTTCGAATGCTGATTCCGCTGGAGTAACGAATATGACTGTGGGCCGCGCGAGGCAGCCGCGCGCCTTTCTCGACGAGCCCGGCCTTTACGACTATGCCCTAAAAGCGCTCGGCCGGCGCATGCGCACGGAGGCCGAGCTGCGGCGCCTTATGCGGCAGCGCGTGGAGCCGGGTGACGGCGGCGAGGCGATGGTCGCCGGCGTCATCGCCCAACTCAAAGAAAGACGCTATCTCGACGACCAGTCCTTTGCCGAGACCTATGCGCGGCTGCGCCAGGAGAACGAAAAACTCGGCGCCCGCCGCGTCCGCCGAGACCTGCGACAAAAGGGAATCCGAGCCGAGCTGGTGGAAGAAGCCGTAGACGCCCGCTACGGCGCCGCCAATGAAGAAGCGCTGGCCCGCGCCTACCTCGAACGCAAGCGCATCCGCAAACCCGAGAACGAAAAAGAAACCGCGCGCGTGATGCGGCGACTGGTCGCGGCCGGGTTCTCGACCGGCGTGATCACCAGGATTCTGCGCCAGTGGGACGTGCCCGACGAAGCGCTGATGGCGCTGGATGGCTTAGAGACCGATCCGCGCGAAGAATGATTAGGCGATCCTGCTCACTCCTCCAATTACACTGAGAATGACATGCAATACCGCACGGGAAACGAGATACGTGAGCTGTTTTTGCGCTTTTTTGAGTCGAAGGGGCACCGCCGTGTGCACTCTTCTTCGCTAGTGCCGGCCAACGATCCCACGCTGCTGTTTACCAACGCCGGCATGAACCAGTTCAAAGACGTGTTTCTGGGCACCGAAAAGCGTGATTACAAGCGCGCGACCACCTCCCAGAAGTGCGTGCGCGCGGGCGGCAAGCACAACGACCTCGAAAACGTGGGCTTCACCCGGCGGCATCACACCTTCTTCGAGATGCTGGGGAACTTCTCGTTCGGAGATTACTTCAAGCGGGATGCGATCGAGTTCGCCTGGGAGTTGGTGACCAGCGAAGAATGGTTCGGCCTTCCCAAGGACCGGCTCTACGTGACCATTTTCGAGGGCACAGCCGAAGTGCCGCGCGACGACGAAGCCGAACAGTATTGGCTTGAGGTGGGCGTGCCCAAGGAGCGCATCGGCGAGCACGGCCTGAAGGACAACTTCTGGCAGATGGGCGAGACCGGGCCGTGCGGCCCGTGCTCGGAGATTTTTTACGACATGGGCATCGAGGCCGCCGAAATGCCTGGCGTCGATAAGCCTTTCGGCGAAG
>JASHUH010000497.1 GCA_030040115.1 Acidobacteriaceae bacterium
ACACTCTCTAGGCGATGTCCCGCGGATGTGACTCACATCTTTCCCGATTGAGATCGACCTCGATCGAGTCAGCCGCAGCTTGTGTTTGTGACTGCGGAGAAGGTGTCCAACGGCCGAATGAGAGGAAACCAATTTTCTTCATGTAAAGTGAAGTTCAATGTTGCGGCGCAGCGAGCATCGCGTTTTGAGCAAAAGCCAGTTATGGCCGGGAGGCGCGCAGTGTGCCTCCGTGTCTGGAGATTACATCTCTGTCGCAAGCTTCGCGCTCAGAATGTCCTTGAAGCTCCTGCGGTACTGGAGGAATACCAGCACCCACAATACACATGCGACCAGCGCCGGAGGAATGCTGGCGGGCGCAAGCGTGAGGTGAAAAGCAAGAATGTTGTATAGCGCCGCTGCGAGTAGTGTCAGAGCTAACGGCACGAATCTCCCTGAGAGCAGCAACAGCCCGCCAATCAGTTGCACCGCAAAGAAAAACGCGGCAAAGTGCGACGAGCTGATGGCGACGAAGAACTGAATCGCCAGCGGATTTGCGGGAGGCGGCTGGTGCATGAAGTTCAAGAATCCGTTCAGGCCGAAGACTGTAAACATCAGGCCCAGCAGATACCGTGCAGCGGTGGAAGCTATCCTCATGTTTCGCCTACTGCCGATCCCCAACTCGCATTCGCAGATCGGCCCACGGGACCTGGAGGCTCTGTTGACGCGGGCCCGCAACTGGCTCGTGCGGGGCGGCGGCCAAGCCATGACGCATCCATAGAGCGCGAAGTTCGACGCAACGGACCGCCAGATTTCCTCGTGCCCCGGTGGCGTCGGGGTCGGGATCACCCTAGCCCGGAAGGTCGGGCTCCGTTACAGCCACGTTTTAGATCGGAGTTGCTTCCGATGCAGCGGCAGGAGCCGTCGTGTTGGCGATAGCAGCCGCTTTCTTTGCGGTGGTAGGCTTAACGGCAAAAGCTTTCTTGACCGGCGTTTTTGGGGTGGCAGCCTTCCTAACGGCTTTCCTAGCGGCCTTTGCAGAAGCCTTCTTTACGGGTGCTGCCTTGTTGGGTGGAGTTTTTTTGGCCGCCTTCGTCGCCGAAGCCGATTTCGCCGCCCTAATCGCAGCCCAGCGTTTCCTCTGAGCCTCAGCGATGCGCTTCTTGGTTGCTGGGCTTAAGCTCTGCCGCTGGGAAACCTTCTTAACGGCTGCGGGTTTCTCGGCGGAAGTTCTCGTCGCTGCTTTCTTCGCTGAGGTCGCCTTCACGGGTTTGGCCTTCGCCGCCGCCCACCGCTTCTTCTGCGCCGCTGAGATGCGCTTGCGGGCGGCTGGACTCAGTCTCCGCCGCCTCGCGGTCCTTTTGGCGGGGTTGGCCTCTCCCGTAGCGGCGGAAGCAGTGTTGCCGCCAGAGAGCAGAGCGCGCGCCCGATGTAGCTTTTCTATTTCGTTGTCGATTGCACGAACAATTAGGTCTTCGTCCATACCTTCCTCACAGGCCAGGAAATTCGAACCTCAAACCACGATAACATGTGGAGTCTAGCCAAAAGCATTGGATAGCAAGATATGCCCCTGCTTGCACCTTTCATTGGCATCGGCTGTTCCGGCGCGAGGGCTGCCGATTCGGGTTCAAGGGCATCCGCATCTATATTGCCGAAGAATCCGCCACCCCGCAGTCTGTTCAGCGCCCGCCGAGCCTCTGTGGGGTCGGGATTGCGCAAGCTCTGATGCGTAATCCGGATTCCGCTCTCCTAGCCGAAGGGTCCCCTGTAACGGTATTCAAAGGAGCGAGGATCAATTGATCCGAGTTCCATCGGCGGCGGGTTGGGAGGCCGACATTTGGATAGCGGCGGAGTGTCCCCCCTGCGGAACCAAGCGGCGCTACCCGCCGAGCCAGTTTTTCCGAGGTAGGCTATCCAAGCGTTTGGCGCGTACGTTTTCAAACCTCCGAGCTTGGAGTGACCATGTTTGACCCGTACGCCGGAATGCTCAAGCCGAATCGCTCACTCGTCTACCTGGGCGCATGCATGATCGCGGGTCTGCGGCTGGCGCGGGAACGGCAGGTGAACGTGCGCGTTGCACCGACCGGTCACGCCATCGAGGAATCGATAGATCTTGCGCATGAATTTTCAACCGTGTATTCCGGCGGGTCCCGGAGCGAATAGATGGCGGGGAAAGCATAAGGTGCGGACGATGTAGACATCGGGCGGACAAGTAGCGCATCCGTAAGCTCCGGCTGTGTGTGCACTCTTCTTCGGATGCGGCTTGCCCCAGAAGATAAAGGCGCCAAAGCGCGTGGAAGTCACAATATCCATTGCGCCATCGCCGTTGAGATCGACCGCCAATACGGTGTTCCCGACACCGCTGTCGTTATCGATCAGATGGGGAACCAGCTTCGCGCCTCCCGGAGCCTTCGGGTCTCGAACGGTTTCATACCAATAAAGAACGGGAGGACCGAAAGTATAGAGATCGAGACCGCTGTCCAGGTGGGAGTACCACCGTTTGCTGACGAGAAAGTCCGGAAGGCCATCGCCATTGATGTCGCCCACCCCGGAACCGCGCAACTCCGAGAAGGTCACGTCTCCGGCGTTCTTGGTCGAGAAATCGTACATGACCATGTGCTTCACAAAGGAGATGTTGCCTTGGGCGTCGCGCTTTTGCTCGAACCATGCCAGGCCCCAACCGTGCGCGGCGAGTGAAGTGACTACATCCGCCAGGCCATCCCCGTTCACGTCATAGACGGCCATGACAGCGCCTCCCATAAAACCATGGCTATACCGGGGAAAAGCTTCGGGATGATATTTCCAGGTCTGGTCAGCGCTGCCTGGTTTGGGGTGCTCCCACCATCCGTAGGGGTCCACGATATCCAGCAACCCGTCGCCATTGATATCGCCCGCGCCCAGGCTGTGACTGGTAGCATAGCCTCGTTCGGAGACGTTGTGCACGATCCACGGAGCGGTGGGATTCGCCGGATCGGGCTCCGCATAGCGAACAAACCCATCGCCGGTATAAACCAGCGCGGGTTTCCCGGGTCCGGATGGCGGGGAAAGCCAATGGAAAGCAGACCGACAGGACGGACTGTGGAGTTGATCCTGAACGCCGCATTCGGCAATCCCATGATGACGGCGAGGTATGAGGGTCTTTGCGCGGGAGATCCCAACACGGAGGTCAGCGGGGCGGTCGTGTGCTATGCGCCAACGGTCGATTTTCTGCGGCGGGTGGCGGATGAGCAAAGGAACCTGCCGATCTGCCGTGAGCACCCGTTTTTTCTGCATGGCGGTGTCAATTACAGCTACACCAGCGAAGGGCTCGAAGCCGCAACCAAGGATGATCCGGTGGTGACGGCGAAGCGAAACTTCATTGCTTCGCACAAGCTTATGGTCTATCGGTATGGAGCGGCGTGGGACCAGTTCCGGCCGCATGCGCAATCGGCGGCGCTGGCGAAAGCGCTGGGGTTGGAGCCGATCGACTGGCCTGCAGGGAACCGGTCGCGGGCGGTGGTGTGCAACCTTGCCAGCAAGACGACTTGATTGCTTGAGGGTACGGACCAACTTTCTCCACGCCGGAGACGGGGTCAAAGGTCAGTAAAAGCGCGGTTCGGTTGGGGTAGTACGCAAGGAGCGATCGATCCTCCTCCGGCCCAAGATCGTGCGCAAGGACGACGCGCTGGCCATCGATGTCTGCGCTGTTGTAAACCCACTCATCGGTGATTTCCCAATCGGGTGAGGGATAGCGCACAATTACCAGTTGCGGCCGGTCGAGCGCTGACAGGCGATGAATCAGCGCGGCCCGTCTCGCCTGCCAACCATCCATCGAAGGCATGTAGAGGTCATACCCTTTGTAAAATCCGGCAATCCGGGGAAGCATCTTTTGCGCAGTGCGAGTGCTCCCGGCGAAAGCGATGGCAGGCCAGAAAAACGCCAGCAACACCAACGCCCTCCCGAACGGCAGATTGAGATATCTGCGGTTCCACGCCCGCTCCGCCCACAGTGCAACCATCAAAGCAATCGCCGCCCAAACTGGCGCGGCGTAATGTTCATAATGAAATGCTTCCGCATCCGTGGCAAGAAAAAACACGCCGGCAATGATCGCCATCCTCCGGAATAGGGGGTCCTGCCAGGCAACCGGCGCCAGCAATGCGAGCAGGAAGGCCGGGCCGATGTCCCATCGCAGCCTCGCCACCAGCCCGATCGCTCGATAAAAAAACAGCGGCCAGCCCTTCCGGAATCCATTTGCCAACTCGACTTCCTGCCCGTTTGGCCCATGGAACGCAGCCAGTCGCGAGCTGGAATAAATCGGCGTCGGGCTCGCCGGCTGAAACCAGAACACGGGTTGAACGTTATACTGTTTCTGGTGCAAAACATAGGGCAGTAGCAGGGGATTTCCCGTAACCGCGTAGTTGTCGTAACACGTCCACGCACCACCGATCGCGAGCACGGCGAAAGCCGTTGCGAACATCGCCACGCGGCGGTTGCGCCATAGCTCCGGGGCGAAGACGATCAGGAGCACGAGAGTGAACACGCCCCCTTCAAACGGCCGCGTCCAAAAAAGGAGCAGGGCGCCCACCGCAAAAACAGCTCCGGCCAGCGCCGTTTGCCGCTTTCGTGCGAGCCCGATCGCAAGCAGCACCAGGGCGCCCCCGCTTGCCGCCACCGACCCGCCCCAGTAAGAGTTTGTCCAGTACATGCCCGGAGAAAGCACAAGCCCGAACATGGCAGCCACGGCCAACGCCCACCGTGCAGGAACCCAGGCAAAGAGCATGAGGCAGAATGTGAACAGCATGAGGGCATTGCCAATCAGAACCCCATAGAATGGCGCCCCAAAGAGAACCTGCCCCAAAGCAAGAAACATGGCCTGACCCGGCGGATATTTCGAGGCGTACGTCGGGTGCACCAATTCATGCGGCGACTCAAAGAAACTGGCCAGCGCAGGCGAGGGATTGGCCAGGCGGCCGTGGGCAAAGGTGTCTGCCCCGAGAAGATAGCTGAACTCATCGTGTATCCTGGCCAGCGGCAGGCCGGTGTGCCACAGCACGGCGAGCCGCCAGAGGGTCCAGACAAGGACCAGAGCCAGAGACATCAGGATCGGTTTCCGGAACCACCGCATAGTCAAAATTTTCCCCGCAAATACCAATCCATAACGGACGGCGCAAAAAACTCAAGTGAGGTAAAGGCGAAGCCGATTCTTGGGACAAAAACCGTCCGCTTGCCTTTTTCCAAGCCGCGAACCACCGCGCGGGCGACCTCGTCGGCGCTTACGACACGGCGAATATCTTCTACGCGTCCAGGAGCAGTTCCGGCAAGCACGTGGTCGCGGAACTTGGTGCCAACGATGCCCGGGCACACCTTCATCACGCGAATTCCCGTCCCTATCAACTCGCGATGGAGGGAGTCGTCGACGCAGTGGACCGCCCATTTCGTAGCACAATACATCACCGCCCAGGGGAGGGATACTTTTCCACCAACCGAACCAATGTTGACGATGGCGCCGGATTCCCTGGCCCGCATGTGGGGTATAACCAGTTGCGTCAGCGCCAGCGGCGCGAAAACATTCACGTCGAACATGCGCTTGGAAATTTCGGTGTCAACCTCGGTTGGGTAGCCGTATTGGCCGACGCCGACGTTATTGATTAACACGTCGATAGCCCCGAATCGAGCGATGGCCCGTTCTACCACCTCGATCCTGGTCTGAGCTGAAGCGATATCCCCCGCGATCAGGCATCGGTCTTCGAAATCCTGGCTCTGGAAGTCGTCGCTCGGAAGGGCGGTCAAGACCAGACGGGCCCCGCACTGGGCGAATAACCGGGCGCAACTCGCCCCGATTCCCTCGGAGGCGCCGGTAATCAGCGCAACTCGCCCAGTCCAATTGCCCCTGGATTTCAAGTCCCCTCCCATTGAGCATCTCCCCTTACATGCTTGGAGAAATCAGCAACCTTTCTTTGCCGCCCGAGCGGCAGTCCGGCGAAATTCAGGCGCACCGAAACCCACTGCGCCGCGCCGGCAAATCTCCCTGCCGGGAATCTTCGGGAAAATCTATCTCGGCGCTGCTTCCTGGCTGACAGTCGACGCGGATTCGGCCGACGCTGACTTTTCCTTAGCTTCCATCGGTGAATACTTGATCAGGCAATCCATGGCGCGCACGCCATCTTTCTAGCCAATCTTCTTGCCTTCTTCGTAGGTCCGGCCCCAGTAGCTGATTCCCACCGCATAAATCCGCAGCTTGCGGCGCGCGACTTTCACGGTAATCTCCGGCTCGAAGCCGAACCGGTTCTCTTCACATGGGGGATCAACTGGACGACCTCGTGGCGAAACATCTTGTATTAAGCTTCCATTATATCCGTGAGATGGATATTCGTAAAACAATTGGAGACCAGGGTCAGCAGCCGGTTGCCCGCCGAATGCCAAAAATTAATCCACATTCACCTTGACGTCGCCCCGGGGCGGCGCGCACATGCACCATTCCATTGGCGCAATTCTGAGCCGCTCGTGGAGCAACTGCTCCGGCCAGCGAATCGATGCCGAGAATAATCTGACCCACGGGCTTCAGGCACGGGAAGGCATATCGGATCGGTTCCCGGTATGGGTCGTGAGAACCGCCTTGCTTCCATAACCATCCAAGGTCGCGCGGCCGCAGGCATCTTTGTTGCCGGCCGGCATAGTTTTCATTCACAGGAGCAAATGCGCCTTCGGTGATCTCCTGGATCGCCGGCGCTCTGAATTCATGGAGCCTTCGATCCCGGACATTGTTTTTGTTGATGCTGACGGTGATCCGCTCCGGCGGTCCCCATATTGCCGTCCGCATCTTCAAATTGTTGACCGGTGCAGCATAGCCTTCGCCACCCTGATCGAAGGCTCCTGTCTGGGCGCCCTAAAATAATTCCGCTCGTTGATTGTCAAGTCGGCAATTGGGTCAATGGAACTTCTGACGCCAGGTCCCTTATCCTTCTCTCAGAATCTGATAAACCCGTGTATCACAACCTGCCGCGGGTCATAGGTCCCATCTCCTAGCGCCCCAAAACTGCCGCTGGATCCGACGCCTGGAATGAGGCCGGAAGACTGGTCATCCGTAAGGTTCAT
>JASHUH010000498.1 GCA_030040115.1 Acidobacteriaceae bacterium
CGATTGCGGCTTGCTTTGCACGCGTCGACGCTACTTATCCAGCGCGCCTACAGCCAGGCCGCGCTGCCGGCAAAATGCCGCTCGCATCAACCCGCTCGCCTCAAACTGCGCAACCTGCGCCTCCACCGCAGCCCGGCTCCGCCGCTTCCCCACCACTCCCGCTTCGCCCATAACTCCAGTCCACCGCTAAACCCAGCCACGGAACAGCATGCGTCGCTCAGACGGATACATTTGAGAGCACACTTTCACGGCCATTGATTTGATCTGCCAATTCTATAAAGGCTCTTTTGACTTTCGGAATGGACGCCCGGAAATCTTGATCAGGATTGAGGGGAGCACCTTCCCGAACCACCGGATCGGGAAGTTCAAGAGTCGGTGTTGTTAGAACCACTCTCATGCTGAACGGGTGAGTTGATTTTAATAAACCTCTGATTTATCGAGAGATAAATAGCCTATTTTTGGCTGTGTAGTAACTGTGCAGACAATTTCACGATTTCTGTGAATATCTCGAACGCGAAGCACAACACTAAGCGGGTGATTCATAGCCTTTTGGAAGCGCAGTGCGAGTGCCCTGGACCTGCCTTGACCAACTGCGCCGCCGCTTCCAATTGGGGCGCATGATAAAGGACATTATGCCTGAATGATGATTCTATGGATGATTCGGCGTCAAGGCATTAAGACCAGCGGCTGAGCCCATCCAAGTGAGAGCCTGCACTATAGGCCCAAGAAATCTGCTAGCGGATGACCTGGAGATAAAATTTCAACATACTGGCGTAGGGGTATATCGTCGATGCGTGATCTTCAGCATGCTTTTCGGATGTTATGGCGAACTCCCGCTGTTACGGGAATCTCCCTTGTATCAATCGCATTGAGCGTGGGAGCAACTGCCGTGGTCTTCACGGCAGTCAGGGCCGTGCTCCTTGCGCCTTTGCCGTACGCTCATCCCAATGAACTTGTACAGCTCAGAACAGAGTTCCCCAAGTTCGAACCCTCGCATTCAGACTGGGCACTCTGGAGCGACGCCCAGGAGATCGCTCGACGAACTCGCACTCTTGCTTCGGTTGCAGTTTACCGCAACGAAATGTTTAATCTTGCAGGCAACGGTCCTACGCCTCCCGAAGCCCTGTACGGCTTGCGCGTAACCGCGAATCTCTTTCCCACTCTGGGTGCCTCGCCAATGCTCGGGCGCGATATTCTGCCTGACGAAGATCAGCCCGGCCATGCTAACGAGATGATCCTTAGCTACGGTCTTTGGGTTCGACGCTTCAACGCAGACCCGTCGATTGTGGGACACAGCGTTACGATTGACGGCCAAAACTGCCTCATTATTGGCGTCATGCCTCGTGGATTTGATTTCCCGTTGCATCGCACAGCCGTTCACACCCCTTCTCCCTACGTTGACTTCTGGGCGCCGTATCGCAGCGGCAAGCCTCAAGCGCCGTACGCGGCCGTAGGTGTAGTTGCCAGGTTACGGCCAGACGTCACGTTAAGCGACGCTCAGCAAGACCTCGCAACCATCAGCACCGATCTCAGCCGTGAATTGCCCGCAACGAATCGAGACCACATCCTACGCATGGGACTGCTACGCGACCGGATGCTGGGAAATGCGAAGGGTGCTCTATGGGTCCTGATGGCGGCAGCCCTCATGTTTCTTCTCATCGGTTGTGCGAATGTTGCGAACCTTTTATTGGCGCGCGGGCTGGCGCGCCAGCGGGAGATTACGGTTCGCATGGCGCTAGGGGCGAGCCGGTCACGTATTGTTCGCCAACTGCTGACGGAGAGTTGTGTTCTGGCGGCTTTCGGGGGATTGGGAGGCTACGTTCTCACGGTTGTTGCCTGGAGAGC
Organism: Acidobacteriaceae bacterium; assembly: GCA_030040115.1. GTDB lineage: Bacteria > Acidobacteriota > Terriglobia > Terriglobales > Acidobacteriaceae > Telmatobacter. Next base: position 1,846 of record JASHUH010000498.1, read on the forward strand.
TTTGCGCGGCATCGCGCCGGTCAGTGTTCCTCGCCTTGACGCAGCACACGCAGACTGGGGAATTCTTGTTTTCTCCCTGGTTATTGCGCTAACCAATGGTCTTTTATTTGGGATGATTCCCGCCATCAGAGCAGGTTGGACGCGAGCCAATGCAAATCAGGACCTTCGCGCGCACAGTGGAATTGTCACAAGCAATCGAGTTCGCGGTGCTCTCGTCGCCATAGAGGTCGCACTGGCATTGGCTTTGGTTGTGGTCGGAGGGCAACTCTTGGCGAATTTTGCCGCCCTGCTCCAGACCGATCCCGGCTTCGACGCGAAGCGCGTTACTGCGTTCGTAATTGTTCGGGACGCCATGCGGTACCAGACTCCTGAAGAGTGGGGAAGGTTTTATCGCCGCGCCTTGGATTCGGTTCGCGCGCTTCCTGGCATCGAGAGCGCAGGAACGGACGATGCTCTGCCGTTTAGTGGAGAGAATACTGGGGGACTGGTTGGCAAAAACGCGGGCGGAGCGCCGCAAGGCGGCCAGATAGCTACGGAAATTGATGACGTGAGCGCGGGCTATTTGCAGACCATGGGGATTCGATTACTACAAGGGCGATTGTTCAATGAAGAAGACCTGAGGGACTCCAGTGACGCTGCCATAGTGAGTGACCTCGTTGCAAAGCGTCTCTGGCCTGGCGATAGCGCAATCGGCAAACGCGTCTGCGTCTTTTGTTCCCCTGAAAATCCGAATGACTGGAAACGGATCGTCGGTGTGGTATCGAGCAGCCGACATGCGTCGATGGATGGTCCGCGGGAGCAGGCAACGGTCTATCTTGCCGCGGGTGCTTTGCCTAAGGCTGCATTTCTGGTGGTGAGAAGCGACCGGCCTGAAGCCGATATCCAAAAAGAAGTCCGACAAGTCATCGCCAGTATCGATCCCAATCAGCCGATCTTCCTAAGTGCGACAATGCAATCCCTCATTGACGACTCCCTTGCGGACCGCCGGTTCATAATGCTCATCCTGGCCCTGACTGGCTGCCTTGCCCTTGCAATGGCTGCCGCAGGTGTCTATGGGGTAGCGATGTATGTTACCTCGCGTCGGACGCAAGAAATCGGGGTTCGCATTGCGCTGGGAGCCACGCGCGGCAACGTCGAGGTGCTTATCTTTCGTCAGGGCTTTGTCACTGCGTCCATTGGGCTGACTTCTGGGCTCGCAATCACGCTGGCTTCAACGCGCATTCTGCGTACGATGCTCCCAGGTCTCCAGTCTGGAAGCTCCGCCAGTCTCTGGATTGAAATCAGCTTGGTTACTTTGACTGCCGCCCTCGGCTGTTGGCTTCCGGCTCGACGTGCAGCAAAAATCGACCCGATGCTGGCCCTCCGACAGGAGTGAATTGTGGGCGCTGTGAAATGCCAACAGTTCACTCCGATGTATACATATCCTCCAGATAGTTCAATCGACGTGATCAGACCAATGCACTGATGAAAGTGGCAGGTGGCCCGGTCAAGAGCCGCAAAAGGATGCACTGGGTCGGAGGGATCTGTGCCCCGTTCATCGCGGCTTTATCGCGATGAGCGGGCGGTGTGGGGCAGCAAGCGGGTGGTTTTCGACGCGCAGCTAGGCAGCCGCAACAAGATCGATCCCGATAAACGGGTATTGCGCCAGGATTCCGAGTTTCTGATCTATGACCGCCAACTTGGACATTACCACTTGGACATTACCCAAACCCGCCCCGCACAGACTGCCGTAAAAAGTCCTTTCAGCCCTCCTCGCCACGACCGCCCAGGCTGCGGATCGTCTCCATCGCAACCGTCCGACCCAACTCTCAGAAAAAAATGAACGCGGATTTGCCGGTTAATTCGCTCCAGCGCGTATCCTTGTAAGCGAGAGTTGAATCCACGCCCAGCTTCGGCTGGGCTTTTTTATGGCGAGGCTTCGAAATGGATCCGTATACCCTCCGGACCTACCACTCTCGCGTCAACGCAGATCTCCTTCGTTTCCCTACACTTGCCCAATAATCCAGTGCAACTTACCTGTTTTCAAACACTTGCCAAACGCGAAAAAACAAGTGCCTTGTTTTCAAACACTTGTGCAGAACGAAAAAACGAGGGGCATCGTGATGCAAAGGCCAGTTCCGGCGGGACCTTTTCATTCCGAGGCCTCGGAAATGGATCCTCACGCATACCGTACTCACTGCCCGCGGCTCCTCCGTCGGGCGCGGATCCGCCGCTTTTTCATACACTTGCGCGATTTATGGGCGCAACTTACCTGTTTTCATACACTTACCGGAAAACCAAAAACAAATGCCTTATTTCCATACACTTGCACGGGAAAGAAGAACGGAGGGGGTATCTCACGCTAAGTTGAGAGTCCGGCTTGGAGTCGCCGTAAGCATTCTCGGAACCTTGGAGTCCTTCTGGCGAAAATCGGCCACTCGATTACCCGTCAGGTCACTGGCCCGGGATTGAAGAGCACGAAATCATTGTGCAGGCTCCAGTGGTCGGCCCACGTCTTTTTGCGTCCGCTGGCGGCTTCGAGGACCGTCCGGAAGATCTCCCAACCCACCTCTTCGACGGTGGCCGCGCCAGTCGCGATGCGCCCTGCGTCCAGGTCGATGAGGTCGGGCCAGCGCGCGGCAAGCCCGCTGTTCGACGCGACTTTGATCACCGGAGCCATGGCCAGCCCGTAGGGCGTGCCGCGGCCGGTGGTGAAGATGTGCATATTCATTCCCGCCGCTAATTGCAGGGTTCCGCAAATAAAGTCGCTCGCCGGCGTGGCCGCAAACACCAATCCCTTTTGCCTCACGCGTTCGCCGGGGCCGGCCACGGCCATCAGCGCCGTGCTCCCGGCCTTGGCGATCGAGCCCATCGCCTTTTCGACCACGTTGGCTAAGCCGCCCTGCTTGTTCCCCGGGGTGGGATTCGCTGCGCGATCGGCGCCGCCGGCGCGCAAATACTCGTCGTACCAGGCCACTTCGCGGAGAAAATCCCGCGCCACCTCCGGCGTGGCCGCGCGTGCGGTGAGCAGGTGCGCCGCATCACGCACCTCCGTCACTTCTGAAAAGATCACCGTCGCTCCGGCGCGCACCAGCAGATCGGCCGCGAAGCCCACTGCGGGGTTCGCCGTCACGCCCGAAAGCGCGTCGGACCCGCCGCATTGCAGGCCCACTACAAGATCCGAAGCGGGACACGGCACACGCTGCCGCCGGTTCAGCTTTTCAAGTTTTTTCTCCGCCAGCGTCATGATCGTGTCCACGATCTCGCCAAATCCTTGCTGCGCCTCCTGCATAACCGCCAGCGAAGGTTCCCCGTCGAGCACCGTCAGCGCGCCTGGGGGAATCATCCGCGCCGGCTGCAGCTTTTCGCAGCCGAGGCTCACCAGCAGCAACTCGCCGCCGAAATTCGGATGCAGGCTCAAGTTGCGCAGGGTGCGGATAGGAACCGCCGCGCCGGGCGCGTCGATGGCCACACCGCAGCCGTAGGGATGGGTGATGGCCACAACATCGTCCACGCTGGAATAGCGCGGCAACATCTCCGCTTTGATCCGCCGCACCGCGTAGTCCACCGTCGCCGCCACACATTGCACCGTAGTGCTGATGCCGAGAATGTTCTTCGTGCCCGCCGATCCGTCAGGATTGCGATAGCCGTCGAACGTGAATCCCTCGAGCGGCGGCAATGGATCGGGCGGCGCGGTGGCCAAAGGACAATCGGAGAGCGGCGGCGCCGTGGGCGCAGTCATCAGCCCCTCGTGCACCCAAGTTCCGCGCGCGATGCTGCGGTTCGCGTAGCCGATCGGGACTCCATAGCGCACGATGGCGTCGCCCGCGGCCAAATCGGTCAGCGCCACTTTATGCGCCTCCGGAATCGGCTCCGCGAGCATGAGGCCGCCTTCCAAACGGCTGCCTGCGGGCAGCCCACCACGGGTCACCACCACCGCGACGTTGTCCTGCTCATGCACGCGAATTACTCGGGGCTCGCTCGGCGAATGCATGCTTGCATTGTATGAGCCGCGCCGCTCATCGGACCAGACACGGCCGTTTGGGATCGAATTTCCATCCCGGAATCAGCGCCTGCATGGCGATGGCGTCATTACGTGCGCCCAGACCCTCGCGCATGTAAAGCTCATGCGCCCGCTCGATCGAACCCATATCGAGATCGACTCCGAGGCCGGCGCATTCCGGGACGGCAATCTCACCGTTCCGGATCGTGAATGGATTCCGCGTCAGATACTCGCCATCCTGCCATATCCAATGCGTGTCAATCGCGGTGATCGCGCCCGGCGCAGCCGCGGCCACATGGGTCATCATGGCGAGGGAAATATCGAAATGGTTGTTGGAGTGTGATCCCCATGTGAGCCCATGTTCGCGGCAGGTCTGGGCCACGCGCACCGATCCCTGCATCGTCCAGAAGTGCGGATCGGCAAGCGGAATATCCACAGCGTGCAG
>JASHUH010000499.1 GCA_030040115.1 Acidobacteriaceae bacterium
AGCCCCTTGTTTCCGTAATACAGTTCGGGCCAGTAGTCGTACGCCAGCATATCGATATCCGGATAGTTGATGTAGCAACCCTCGTAGTGCGCGTTCCAGTACGGTGTGCCCTTATGCTCCGGATCCGCATCCGGCCCCGAATACAATTCCGTATACATGTCGCGCAACCACTGCAGGCGTCCCGGATCCTCCTTGGCGTCATTCCAAAACGTCATCGGCTGCAGCTTGAGCACCGAGGCTCGCTGGGCCACCGCGGTTGTTTCCGCCAACTCCGCGCGATTGGTCGCTCCGCCATAACTGTCGATCCCAATCGTGGATCCTCTCAAATCGGTCCCGGGTATGGTCCGCGTCATGTGCTTGTATAAGCATCGCGCTTCCGACTCGGTAAAGCCCAGCTTCATATAGCAGGACTTGTATTTGCCGCGCACGCTGGCGCCGCCACCGCCGTCGCCCCCAGTCGCATCCAGCCAGGTGCGGCGCCTTACGGTATGCGCGCCTAAGCACTCCAGTTGGCCGGCATCGCGGCGCGCCCCAAAACCCTCGTGCCCGGCGCCATCTCCCGGCGCGGCTACTACGCCGCAATCTGAGAACCGGTCCAGATATTCATTCAGTACGCTCAGGTCACGGCAGGTTCCATCCGGATTGCAGAACTGCACCGAGAGTCCAAAGCGGCCGTTGGCGCGATGCGCCAACGAAATCACGCTGAACATGCCCCAGGTGTCCGGATCGCGCCCGCGGGTTGCCCAATACTCCCCAAACTTGATCAGGATGGGAACAAATCGCTCCTCCGTCATTTCCGCCCACGGGAAGGAGAAATTCGCATCGATTACTTCCTGCGGCGCCGGCGGCAATTTTTCGAACTCGTAGCCGGTGATGACGCCGAAATTCCCTCCGCCGGCTCCGCGGCAGGCGCGGAACAGGTCCGGCTCGTGCGCCGCATCCACTCTGCGCGCCACCACCTGTCCCTTCCCGTCGACGGTAAGAATTTCCACCGCCGTCAACCAGTCGCACGTCAATCCATGGAGCCTCGACAGCAGTCCATATCCGCCTCCGCTGATGTGTCCGCCGGCGCCCACCGATCCGCACGATCCGCCGGGCAGCGTCACTCCATAGCGCTTATACAGTTCCAGATAGCCGTTCCAGAGCCGGGTTCCTGGACCCATCCGGTAGGGCGGCCGGTCGCCCGGGGCGCTCGCCTCATCCATCAGGCTCACGTCCAGGATCGATCCCCCGGGATTGTTGGCGACAAAATCCTCATAGCAATGACCGCCGCTGCGCACCGTGGGCCGCACCCCCGCACTCACCAGCTTTTGTAGCGTTTCTGCGACGTCCTGCGCGTTTTCGCACAGCAGGATGCGGTTGGCGCCATCCGCGTCCTCCGCGGGCCAGCGCGCATTATGGCCCTTTTTTAGCGCATCGTAACGCGGATCCTGGCGTGTCACCGTGATTGCCATCGGCGCTCCATCCTATCGCAGTCGCTGCCAGCTTACTGTACATCGAAGCTTCGGGGACGAACAAGCGGCTTTTTTGAGTATGAAGCGCTCCAGGGAGATTCTCAGCCGCTGCTGAATCGCGTTGGGCACGACGACGCTTGCTTCGTCATGAGGCTGGCGCCTTATTTCCACATAGGTCGAATGACCTAGGCGAGGTTCGCCGCACGTGGTGAACGACCGAAAGTCAGGGATGGTTCACGTCGCATTCTGGTATTTTAGGGGCAGAAATTGCCCACGGCGGGCGATTCCCATTTTGCCGCCTCTGCTCTCGGCTTTGAGCTTGTTCTCGACTATTGGCCGGAGCGGGAATGCCGCGGGCGCTACGATTTGAAATTTCCTATAGCCGCCTCTGGAGAGCGGAAGATGGCCACGGGAAGCTTTCAGGGACTGCGCGTCCTGGCGCTGGAGAGCCGCCGCGCCACCGAAATCGCCAAGTTGATCCGCGCCTATGGCGGAGAGCCGACGGTCGCGCCTGCGCTCCGCGAGATCCCGCTTGAATCGAACCAAGAGGCCCTGGATTTTGCCGCTCGCCTCATGCAGGGCGGCTTCGATCTGGTCATCTTTCTTACCGGAGTGGGCGTGCGGCGCCTGACGGAAGTGGTCGGCGCGCGTTATCCCCGCGATCTTTTCCTGGAGGCGCTCAAGCGCGTGAAAGTGGCTTCGCGCGGGCCCAAGCCTACGAGCGCGTTGCGCGAGCTGGGAATTCCGGTCGCGGTGAGCGCGCCCGAACCCTGCACATGGCGCGAGATGATTGGCGCGCTCGACGACGCCTTCGGACCGTCGCTTCAAGGGCTGCGGGCCGCGGTCCAGGAATATGGGACGACCAATCCCGAGTTTCTCGCCGCGCTCAGTCAGCGCCAGGTGCAATGGACGCGCGTGCCGGTGTATCACTGGGCGCTGCCGGACGATCTCGAACCGCTGAAAGCCGCCGTTCGCTCCATCGCCGCAGGCGAATTGGATGTAGTCGTCTTTTTGACGGCGGTGCAGGCCACGCACCTGTTTCAGCTGGCTGAAGAAATGGGCATGGCCGACGCGTTGCGCGCAGGGATGCGCACCATGGTTGTGCTCTCGATCGGAACGAGCACCACCGAAGAGCTGGAACGGCAAGGGGTTCATCCCGACTTCACTCCCGCGCATCCCAAGATGGGTCTGCTCATCAACGAGGCGTCGCAGTGCGCGGGAAAGCTGCTTGAGGAGAAGCGCGGCGCGGCGACGCGAAGCAACCGGCGGCCGCCGAATGAGCCATGATGCGGCGGCGCCGTCTCGTGAACCCTCGTGCCATGGCTGTGGCATGGAGCGCCTGTTCGCTCTCGATGGGCGCTCTCCGGCCTCGAAAGTCTTCCCCGGAGAAGATGGCGATGGGATCCTGGTCAGTTTCGCTTCTTCGCCTTCAGACGGCCTTCGAGGAACATCTTCAACGCAACCGCATTGTTATGCTCCTGGTCGTGAGAACTGTAAAGAAGTGAAACAGTTCCCCGCCGTGCGGCCTCGAGGATCGGTTGCCATGCGTCGGGACGCGTCTTTAACTCCTCCCCATAGCGGCGACGAAATTCTTCCCACCGCGCCGGGTCATGCTGGAACCATTGCCGCAACTCGGTGCTCGGTGCGGCGTCTTTCAACCATGCTTCCATGTGCAGTGCGGACTTTTTGATGCCCCTGGGCCATAACCGCTCGACGAGGAACCGCGTTCCATCTTGGTCGCCGGCAGGCTCGTAAACGCGCTTCAGCCGAATCATCGCTTTTCCCCTGGTTGGGCGCTGTCTTGCAGTTAAAATCCTGCGCCGTGCGCTGGTTCCCGATCACCGGTGATCCATCCTTGGGCCTATGGTTGTCGCGCTGCCGCTCTTGTTTCACACGGTTTGCCGCCGCACAATGCGCCGGTCACGCCCTGGTCTTCAGTAATGGTGTAGATCCGGTCCACGGCAGGCAACTGCACCTTTTCCACCGCGCCGGAGGGCCAATGAATCTCCACCTTATCGATCCTTTCGGCGTCGCCTAGGCCAAAATGAACGCGCATGTCGTTGGAGGAGAGATAGCTGCCTCCGCTGAGCACGTCCTCGCGCTGGCGGATTCCGCCCGCGGTCAAATAGACCGTCGCTCCCACCGCGTCGCGCGGGCTCTTAGGACCGCCGATGAGTTTCATTTCCACCCAGCGATGGTGGTCGGGATTCACGTTGCGCAGCAGCACCGGGACCCCGTCCATATTGTTGATCACGACGTCGATCTTGCCGTCGTTGAAGAGATCGCCAAAAGCCGCGCCGCGGCCCACGCTCACGACCGCGAGTCCGGTTCCCTCAACCGCCGGAACCAGATCGAACTTGCCGTTCTTCAGATTGTGGTATAGCAGCGGGCGCTGCGCGTAGCTGGTTCCCCACCCGGGGTGTTCGTCCACCTGCGGATAGACGTGGCCATTGATAATCAGCAGATCCTTCCATCCGTCATTGTCGTAGTCGAGAAACCCGTCGCCAAAACCCACAAACGGGATCGATGAGACAGCGATGTCGGCCTGGTAACTCACGTCGGTAAAATTCCCGTGGCAGTCGTTCTGGAACAGAACGTTGTAATCGTCGGCAAAATCGGTGTTGACGATATCGAGACAGCCGTTATTCAGGTAATCCCCGGCGGCGATGCCCATGTTCGCAATCTCGCGGCCGTCTTGATTCAGCGCGTAGCCGCTGATGTAGCTATCGTCCTCGAAGGTCCCATCGCCTTTGTTCATGTAGAGATAGTTGGGCGTAGAGTCGTTGGCCACCAGCAGGTCGGGCTTGCCGTCGTTGTTCACGTCCGCAAAAAGAGCACCCAGGCCGTAATATCCATTCGGATCGTCCACCCCCAGTTTCTTGCTGACGTCGGTGAAGGTCCCATCGCCGTTGTTGTGAAACAGGTGGTCGTGCTCTCCCGGCAGACCACGCGGGCCGCACATCACCTGCACTCCCCGGTATTGGCAATACGAATAGCCCGCTGCTTTCGACCCAGACACCGGAGGGTTCGACAGATCGAGGCGGATATAGCCGTCCACGAACAGATCCAGTCGCCCGTCGCCGTCGTAGTCGCCGAAGGTGGCGCCGGTCGACCATGTGCCGATGGCGACGCCTGCCTGCTCGGCGACATCGGTGAACGTGCCGTCATGGTTATTGCGATAGAGGCGATTCTTACCGTAATTCGTCACATACAGGTCGGGCCAGCCGTCGTTGTTGTAATCACCCACCGCGCACCCATATCCCCAGCGGTCATTCGCCACCCCGGCGGCTTGCGTCACATCGGTGAAGGTGCCGTCATGGTTGTTGTGGAACAGAGCCGCATGCGGCGGAGTCGCCTTGCCCTCCAACGCGTCGTAGGTCGAACCGTTGACCAGATAAATGTCGAGCCAGCCGTCGTGGTCGTAGTCTAACAGGCAGACGCCCGGACCCTTGGCTTCCAGGATCAGCCGCTTTTCCGGAGTGCCCGCCTTGTGACGCCACTTCGTCAATCCCGCTGCCGCCGCCACGTTCTGGAAGACGATAGGTCCGGTCTTCACAAAGCCGCCTGCCGTGATCGGCCGATGCTGACTGTCGAACACGGCCGCCTGCGGGCCGGCATTGGCCATTCCCCCGCCGCTTTGCCCTGCCCCCGCGTTCTGATGGTTCGCGGCGCCCGCAGCGCCGGCCCCGGACGGCTCCTGGGCGCGGAGTGCGCAAGCGGCCGCAAGTAGAACGAAAATAAGGAGCCAAGCCCTGCTAAGTAACTCAGAAAACTCGCTCCCGAGTGCGCCGCCTCGCTCCGGCTGAATCCGGACCCGATCGAAATGCAATGTTGCTTACCTCTACCGGAAATATTACAACGGCGCTGAATCGGACGTTGCGCCACACGCGGCCCTGAACTCCACCCGCTCGCCACCCAGTTCCGCTCCGGCAAACAAACGGGGTTCTGCCCCTTCGCACCCGCAAATCAAACCGGACGCTGGTTCCCGGATGTGCGACTACGGCGCCGTTTGCATCATAACTTTCGTAGGTTGCCAAGCAAGAGCAGTCGTGCGCCAGAACGATCTTAAAACCAGAGAATCCATGCCGAATTGGCCTCGGAGAGCTTTTGGGCTATGCAGATCCCAAGAAAGTATTTGAGAACCATTGCGCTTCTGTGCGCGGCAGGCGCAGCAGTCCTGATCCCCCGCGCCTGGGCGGGTTCCTGCACCACTGAAGCGCAAATGACCGCGCCCGAGCGGGACGCCTTATCGTCGGCCGCGCGCGCTCTGCTTTTGCAGGCGCAGAGCGGCGATGTTCAGGGAGTGCGCGCGAGTGCAGTTCCTGCCGTGGCGGCAAATCTCGCTGGGCTCCAAGGCTGGGTTCAATACATGCAGCCGCTGCTCAAAGGGGCGATCGTCACCGTTGACGAGGTTTACCTCCTCGACGCTTCCACCGACACGCCCGGCGAGCAGGACGTGGATTTCTTCTGCGGATCGCCGGTGGTGGGGTTCAACTTTACCGGGCTGCCGCCGGCAACCTATGCCTTGGCGATTCTGCATGCTACCGGCGTTCACGATCCGCAACAGGTCTCCTTCCTTTTGGCGAAGACGCCCCCAAATCGCTGGCTGCTGGCAAACTTGTTTAATAAGCCGATGATCGAGGCCGGGCACGATGGCCTCTGGTACTGGAGTTCGGCGCGAAAATTCGCCCAGAATCATCAGGACTGGACCGCCTTGCTCTATTATCGGATCGCCACCGATCTCCTCGATCCGGTCAATTTCCTTACCAGCCCCAATCTCACGACGCTCGAAACCGAAACCGGCAAAGTTCATCCCGCGAATTTCCCGGGGCAGGCGCCCCTGATGCTCAACGTCAATGGAGCCAGCTTCGCAGTCACTTCGATTGGCGCCACAACCACCTTTGGACCTCTCGATCTCGAAGTCCACTACGCTCCGAGCCCGGCGCAAATCGCGGAACTGCGTTATCCCGCTGACGCCCGCAAGCAGGTCACTGACCTGATGGCCGCGCTTCTCCAGTTGCATCCGGAACTGCAAGCGGCCTTTCACGGTATGTGGATTCACGCGGATCAGGGAAAAGCTACGGTGTTCGCCCTCGAACTGCCGATGAGCGGAAACAGCGCCAACGGGCAGCAATCGAATGTAAATTTAAGCCCCTCGGCACATTGAGTATTTTGAAGGTGGCGTCGAGCCGTTTGCTTTCGTTCTGCGGCGCCGGACGCTCCTTCTTTCACCGGGCCCGCCCGCAACGTGCTTCGAACCCGGGTAGTGAGGCCTTTACGAAGGATAGGAGCTTCAACCCGCCCGATAAAGCCTCCAAAATGAGAGTGGTTATCAGCCCTGAGGGATCGCAAACTCAAACTGACCCACGACGAGAAGTCAAGGACCAGCCGCAAGTGAAGGAATGGATGTGATCAAACCCGCCCAGGGCCGTAACCGGGCCGTAATTGAGGATGTTGTCCCCCAGGTCGACGCGGGCCGGCGCCCGGTCCGGCGCATCCTCGGCGACGAAGTCCGCGTCAGCGCCGCCATCTTTGCCGACGGTCACGATCAGGTCGCCGCCCGCTTGCTCTATCGCCACCAGTCGCACCGAAGTTGGCGGCTCGCGCCCATGAAACCTGACGGGAACGATGAATGGAGCGGGTCGTTTGTTGTCGATCGGCTCGGCTCCTGGACATTTACTCTCCGGGGTTGGATCGATCACTTCGAAACTTGGGCGAGCGACTTCAAGAAGCGTCTCGCCGCTCAAACGGAACCCAGCCGGGCCGAAGTCGATCCCGCGGCCAAGCCTGACGAGCAAGCCGGACTCAACATCGGCTCCAATCCGGCCCCCTCCGATATTTCCCTCGCACTTCGCTCCGGCGCCCTGCTTCTTCACCAAGGGGCGACGCGCGCGCGCGGCGAAGCCGCCCGGCAATTGCGTGCGGCGGCGCGGTCGCTGAACTCGCTGGCGAAGCAGAATGCTTATCTTGCCGAGTACCCGCTCAGCGATGAAATTCATCTCCTCATGTCCGCTCATCCCGACTTGGCTCACGCCACGCGCTACCAACCCGAATTGCCCCTCTGGGTCGATCGCGAGCGGGCCCGTTTCTCTGCATGGTATGAAATGTTTCCCCGCTCCGCTTCTCCCGTTCCCGGCCAGCACGGGAGCTTTGCCGACGTCGAGCGGCACTTGCCCGAGATCGCCGCCATGGGGTTCGACATTCTCTATCTTCCTCCCATTCATCCTATCGGCCGCGCCTTTCGCAAGGGGCCGAATAACTCTACCGACCCGCCTCCCGATGCTCCCGGCAGTCCCTGGGCCATCGGCGACGAATCCGCGCTCGATCTTCGCCCCGGCGGCGAGCCGTGCCAGCGCGGCTGCGGCGGTCATAAGTCCATTCATCCGCAACTGGGGACTTTCGCCGATTTCGACCGGCTCGTCGCCGCCGCCAAAGCGCACGGACTTGAAATGGCGCTGGACATCGCGTTTCAATGTTCGCCTGACCACCCCTGGGTAACCGCCCATCCTGACTGGTTCGTGATTCGCCCCGACGGCTCCGTCCAATACGCGGAAAACCCGCCCAAGAAATATCAGGACATTTACCCGCTCAATTTCGAGTCTCGCGACTGGCGCGGACTGTGGAACGAACTCTACTCCGTTTTCGAGTTTTGGATCGAGCGCGGCGTTCAAGTCTTCCGCGTCGACAATCCGCACACCAAAGCCTTGCCTTTCTGGGAGTGGTGTCTTGGCGCGTTGCGGCAGAAATATCCCGAAACTATTTTTCTTGCTGAAGCTTTTACGCGGCCGCACGTCATGTACGCGCTGGCCAAGCGAGGGTTCGCGCAGTCCTATACGTACTTCACGTGGCGCAACGCCAAATCGGAGCTTGAAAGCTACTTGCGGGAAATCGTTCAGCCCCCTATCAGCGACTTTTTCACGCCGAATTTCTGGCCCAACACACCCGACATCCTGCATAAGACGTTGCAGGAGGGAGGACGGCCGGCGTTTATCCTGCGCCTGATCCTGGCTGCAACCCTTACTGCGAGTTACGGCATCTATGGCCCAGCCTATGAGCTGGCGGAAAATACTCCGGCCATTCCGCCACCCGGTAAGGCTGACTCCGAGGAATATCTCGACAGCGAGAAATACCAGATTCGCCAACGCGACCGCAATGCTCCTGATTCATTGGTTCCTCTCCTTACCACTCTCAACCAGATTCGCCGCGCCAACCACGCTCTGCAGGCAAACAGCTCGCTCCACTTCCACGGCATCGACAACTCCAATCTTCTCTGCTACTCCAAATCGACCCCGAATTTCGACAATACGATCCTCGTCAGCGTCAATCTCGACGCTTTTCACGAGCAGGCCGGCTGGACCGATCTCGACCTTGGCCGCCTCGACCTGCTGGACGGAGAAGCTTTCCTCGTCGAAGATCTCTTAAGCGGCGCGCAATACTCCTGGAGCGGCCGGCGCAACTTTGTTGCTCTCCGCCCTGGCGTTCAGCCTGCGCACATTTTTCGCATCATCCGGCAGCCATAAAGGCGCGCCTGGCTACGGGGGTTCAGACATATCCTTTGGTGAGACGGGGGCGGCGCAGCTTCCCATTTTGACAGACGAGATTTGAGCTGCCGGTATGGAGCCCGAACTTTGGCGCGGCCGCAAAAGTGAATAATGGGTTTGAGTCCCGGCAAGACCTCTCAGCCCGGAGAAATGGAACGTGAAGAAGCTCGCCAGCGCCGCCGATCCCCTCTGGTACAAGGACGCGATCATCTATGAACTCCATGTGCGCGCCTTCGCCGACTCCAATGGGGACGGCATCGGCGACTTTCCCGGCCTCATCTCCAAGCTCGATTATCTCCAGGACCTCGGCATCACCTGCATCTGGCTTCTACCTTTTTTCCCTTCGCCGCTGCGCGACGACGGCTACGACATCGCCAATTATGTCGACGTTAATCCTTCCTATGGGACGCTGGACGATTTCAAGACCTTTCTCGATACGGCCCATCAACGCAACATGCAGGTGATGATCGAAATGGTCATCAACCACACCAGCGATCAGCATCCATGGTTCAAGGCGGCCCGGTTGGCGCCTCCCGGCTCGCCGCAACGTGATATGTACGTCTGGTCGCAGACCGACCAGCTCTACAAAGACGCCCGCATTATCTTCACTGACACCGAGAAGTCCAACTGGACTTGGGACGAAGTCGCCAAAGCCTATTACTGGCACCGCTTCTTCTCTCACCAGCCCGACCTCAATTTCGACAATCCCCAGGTCATCGAAGAAGTGCTCAAGGCCACGCGCTTCTGGCTCGATATGGGCGTGGACGGGCTGCGCATGGACGCCATTCCCTACCTCTGCGAGCGCGACGGCGCCTCCTGCGAAAACCTGCCCGAGACCCACGCCGTCATCCGCTCCCTTCGCGCCGCCATCGACGCTGATTACGCCAACCGTTTCATCCTCGCCGAGGCCAACCAGTGGCCCGCCGACGTGCGCCCTTATTTCGGCGAAGGGGACGAATGCCACATGGCTTTCCACTTTCCCCTCATGCCCCGCATTTATATGGCGCTCCGCCAGGAAGACCGGCTGCCGATCACCGACATCATGGCGCAGACACCGCCCATCCCCGACACCTGCCAATGGGGCCTGTTTTTGCGCAATCACGACGAATTGACGCTGGAAATGGTCACCGACGACGAGCGTGATTACATGTACTTCGCCTACTCGGCCGATCCTCGCATGCGCATCAACGTAGGCATCCGCCGGCGTCTGGCGCCTCTGGTCGACAATAACCGCCGGCGCATCGAGTTGCTGAATTCGCTGCTGCTCAGCTTCCCCGGCACGCCCATCCTGTATTACGGCGACGAGCTCGGCATGGGCGACAACATCTATCTTGGCGACCGGAATGGCGTGCGCACGCCCATGCAATGGACCTCCGACCGCAACGCCGGGTTTTCCAAATGCGATCCCGCGCGCCTCTATCTCCCCGTGATCATGGATCCCATTTACGGCTACCCGGTGGTCAACGTCGAGGCCCAGCTCAGCGATCAGTCCAGCCTTCTCCACTGGACCCACAACATGATCGCGCTGCGCAAACTTTTTCAGGTGTTCGGCCGGGGCACGCTTACTTTCCTCAATCCCGCCAACCGCAAAATCCTCGCCTACCTGCGCGACCTGGACTCCGGCGATGGCACACACGAGACGGTTCTTTGCGTAGCCAACCTCAGCCGCTTCGCCCAACCGGTTTCCCTCGATCTCTCCGCATACGCCGGCATGCAGCCGGTGGAGATGCTGGGCTACGTCCCTTTTCCCGCCATCGGCAACGATCCTTACGCTCTTTCGCTGGCGCCGTACTCGTTTATCTGGCTGGAACTGCACGCCCCCGACCTCGAACCGGAACCGCTGCCCGAAATCGAGGCAGGAGCCTTCGCCGAGCCGGCGGAGTTGTATCTTCTCTCCCAGGGATGGGTCGGATTTCTTGCCGGTCAGGGTAGAACATTGATCGAGTCCGCGCTCCCCGGCTGGCTTCCTCACCAGCGCTGGTTCGGCGCCCGGACGCATACGATTCAATCCGTCCAGGTGCGCGACTGGGCCGAACTTCCGCCCTCTTCCGCCGGCGGTTCGGTGGTCCTCACCGCTCCAGCGCGGACCGGCGCCGTTCCCTTCGCTTTGCTTTATCTGGAGATTGCCTACGCCGATGCTCCGCCTGACCTGTATCAGCTTCCGCTCGCCATCGCCACCGGCCCCGACCGCGACATTGTCTCCGCTAATCAACCCGTCAGCGTCATTGCCACCTTCGATTCCGCATCCGGTCCCGCGGTCCTTTACGACCCCTCCCCGCGCGAAGAGTTTCACCAGGATCTGCTCAGGCTGATCGAGAGCAACGCTACTTTGCCGCTGTCGGTCAGCCTCCACCATGCGCCCGATCTCACGTCGTCTACCGCTGAGAACCCGTCGTCCGCCGCCCTCGAAGATCGCTCCGCGCCTCAAGGAGCTGCCGACCACCCCGTCGCCCCGGCTTCCCTCACCGCCCAGCCCGGAGAAACTGCTGCACCCCCGCGTCCCTTCGCGCCGGCTGCGCCCGCCTCCGCCGCGCAACGTACGCAGCCTCGCGAATCGCCTTCAGCCGGCGATCCCACTCCGGTCTCGGGCCGCCTTGACGCCCGCGCTTCCGCCGCCTTTGCCTCCGCGCGCCCGGAGCAGCGGCTGTTTTCGCGCTCCGGCTCGGCGGAACAATCGAACACCTCCGTAATTTACGGCAAGCAACTGATTCTGAAACTCTTCCGGCGCTTGCAGCCGGGCGAGAACCCGGACGTGGAAATTGGCCGGTTTCTTACTGAGGTCTCCCGTTTCAGCCACATTCCAGCCTTTTTCGGCGAGATTTCCATCACCCCCCCACACGCGGAAAAAACCACCGTCGCCCTGCTCCAGGCCTTCGTGACCAGCTATGGCGATGGCTGGGATTGGTTTCTCCGTCAACTCACCGGAATCTTCGCAACGCTCGACAACGCGCCGTCTCCGCCGGAAACACATCCGGCGTGCTTCCTTGGTGAACCTGGGCTGTTGCCCGAAACCATGAAGGCGGCCCGGCCGTCCCTCGAAGCCGCTGCGCTCCTCGGCCGCCGGACTGCCGAGATGCACCTGGCCTTGAGTTTTCCCACCGATCTTCCCGCTTTCGGCGCCGAGCCGTTCTCGCCCGAGGATCTAAGCCACGACGCCAGCCGCATTGAAGCCCAGATCAAGTCGAGCCTCGAAGCGCTCAAATTCAAGCTCCCCACGCTCGACGATCTGACCTCCGATGCGGCAGGTTCGGTGCTCTCGCGTCGCCTCGCCCTCATTGAACGTGCGCGCGGCATCGCCCATCTGCGGGCTGCGGGGCAGCGCATCCGCATTCATGGCGATTATCACCTCGGCCAAACCCTGCGTACCGCCGCTGCGCCGGCAGACGCCGCGACCGGCGACGCCGGCGGAGACTTTGTCCTCCTCGATTTTGAAGGCGAACCCGCCCGCTCGCTCGCCGAGCGCCGTCGCAAGCAATCTCCTCTTAAAGATGTAGCCGGAATGATCCGTTCTTTTTCCTACGCCGCGCGTTCCGGTCTGCATCGATTTCTGGAGCAATGGCCGGATCGTTTTCACGAGGCGCGCCCGGGCCACAGAAGTCCACTTGCCGCTTGGGCGGGGTTTTGGGAGAGCGCCGCATCGGCCGCGTTTCTCGCTGCATACCGCCACACCATCGCCGTCAACCCGGCGCTCTTGCCGGCTCCACAGGAGGCCCAGATCCTCCTCGACGCGTATATTCTGGAAAAGGCGCTCTACGAACTGCTCTATGAGCTTAACCATCGCCCGGAATGGCTGCGTATTCCGATCGATGGCATCCTGGCGCTGTAAAGGCATCGGAGCCGGCGCATCCAAATCAGGAGCATCGCGTTCCGGCGCAGCAGAATCCCCGGGATGGTCCGGAGCGGCCGGCCGTTTCCGCCGAATTTCACCCACTGCAATGGCGACAGCAGATCCCGTTCCCGAGCTTGCTTCTACGCCCGCCCGCCCGGCAACCGATCTCCTTGTCATGGTCGCCGCAGGCACGCCGGAACAGTATGAAGCCCTCATCGCCAACCTGGCCGCCACATTCCCCCCGGAAAGCCTGCTGATCGCCAATCGCGGCTCTTTTCCGGCGAAAGAATATCCCGCCCTGCGCGTTGTTTCTGCACCCTCGGCGAGCGCCGGCGCATTGAGCCTCACCGCGGCCGAATTCGCTGAAGCCTACCGTCTTGCCCAGGAGAACGAAGCGCGGGCTATCCTCATGCTCGGCCCCGGCTCAGATTCCCTCGCTTCCACGGCGCTGCGGGGGCTCGCCGACGCCGTGCTCGACGCCTCCGCCGATCTGGCTGTGCCTTTTTACGCTTTGCCGCCCCATCGAGGCATGGTCAACTCCGCCATCTTCCATCCACTTACGCGTACTCTCTTCGCATCGCCGGTGCGCTTTCCCCTCGCCATCGATCTCGGTCTTTCCCCGCGCATGTTGCAAAGGCTTGCCGCGGCCGCGCAGCGCTTTAGCCCCGCCGACCAGGCGGAAGCGGTGCTGTGGCCGGTCAACGAAGCCGCCATTGCCGGATTTGCAGTGGAAGAGATCGATACCGGTCCGCGCGCTCTGCCGCAACCGGCCGAGCCGGACATTAACGCCGTCCTCGCGCACGTTACCGGCTCGTTGTTCGCCGATATCGAAGCCAAGGCGGCCTTCTGGCAGCGCGCCCGCCGCTTGCCGCCGCTGCGCCACGCCAACTCCGAGCAGCCTCTGCCCCAAGCCGCTTCCGACGTGACGCAAATGGTCGAATCTTTTCGCTTCGCCTACAACAACCTGCTTGAAATCTGGACGCTTATCCTGCCGCCTCATTCGCTCGTGGGGCTCAAGCGCCTTTCGCTCATGAGCGCCGCGGACTTCCGCATGCCCGACAGCCTCTGGGCGCGCATCGTCTTCGACTTTCTCGTGGCCTACCGGCTGCGCACCATCAACCGCGGACATCTGCTTGGCGCCTTCATTCCCCTGTACCTGGCCTGGGTCGCCGGCCACATCAACGTCACCGCCGCCGGCGCGGGCGCCGAGAGGCATATCGAGGCCCTCGCCGCCGCCTTTGAGGCGGACAAACCCTATCTGGTGGCGCGCTGGCGCTGGCCCGATCGCTTTAACGCATAACCACACTTCGGAAGGAGGCGAGCAAGCACGCGCGACGCGAAAGGTTCGGCAAACGCTGAAAAACGCTCGGATCTGCGAGTGCGGCGCGCCTTCACCGAGGAGAGGAAATGAATTGCCAATTGATCACGCCGCCAACAACACTCGCCGATGGCCGCAATTGCAGGCCGTCGGCAATCAGTTTGGTTAAGGAGCCGGATACATGCTCAACATGCTAGCAATCATGTTTCAAACCGCCGGAAACGCGCCCCCGCTGCCTGCTTAT
>JASHUH010000500.1 GCA_030040115.1 Acidobacteriaceae bacterium
GGTCGGATGACCCGTTTCAGGACCATGTCCGGCGTTACTGGCTGCTTGCCTTCCTTGCGAACTGAAGGAAAGAGAAAGTGGTCGTCGTCGCCGTAGGGCGAGATTTCCCTCCAAGCGTACAGGCAATCGATCACCGCCGGGTGCAGCGGAACCGGCTTGCGGCTGGCCTCGGTTTTCGTGTCTCCGAAGCGCCCGCGCACGCAGGAGCGCAGCACGTTGACTTGCATCAGGACCGCATCGACGTTCTTCCAGGTCAGCGCCACGAGTTCAGAACGCCGCAGCCCGGTGCTCGCGGCAAGCATCACCATAGCCTTCTCGCGGAGCGGCAGCTCGGCAAGCAGCGCGGCGAATTCGCCGGGCGTGAGCACATCGGGCTCACGCAGACGCTTCGCCGAACAGCGGACCTTGGTGATGGGGTTGTGGTGGATCCATTCGTAGCGGATGGCGTGATTGAATACTGCCGACATCACGTTGCGAATCTTGCTCCGGGTCCCCGGCGCAAGAGCGAGCGAGTGCAACCACTCCTCGACCTGCATGGTTCGCACGTCTGAGAGAGCCTTCTCGCCCCACTTGGGAACGATGTGGTTCTTCAGATACTGCGAGATGCCGTGAATCGTGGCGAATGCTTTACGATCCGGTGTCAGCTCGTGCAGGCGATAGTGGGCTGCGAGTTCCGCGACCGTCATGGGAACGCGAACCTCGGCGTTGATGTTGGCGCGAAAATCGGCAACGGCTTTTTCAGCATCAGCGCGCTTCGGCAGTTCGATGACTGTGCCGACCGTGCGTTTTTTATAGGTGCGTTTTCCGCCGAGTTCGTCGTACCAGCGGAACACCCAGATGTCCGGGCCGTTTTTGCGCTTCAGTCTCAAGAGGCTTCCTTGTTGAAAGCGGCTCATGCGATTCTCCGTGCATGAGCGCCGATGGCTGCCTCTATGGTAGCGGGCGGCAGAGGTCTGCCGGTAGTGGAGCCTTGGACTTTCACCCATTCGATCAACTCGTGCTCCAAAAAGCGCCACAGTTTCCGCTTGCCTTCGCCCATCGGATGTGCCGGCACATAGCCGCGCCTGGCCCAGTAGATGAGGGTCCGGTGGTCCATTTGCAGCACCTTGGCTGCCTGTTCGGGACTCAGCAGGGGAGGTTTTTTCATACGCTCCTCGTCCGTCGGTGAGGACTTCCGTTTTCGTCGAGGCGCCAGCCGCCACTTTCGCAGCTCGCATTTTCCAGTAGGGCGAATGAGTGCCAACGAATGCCGTTCCACGCCCCACGATCCCGAGCGTCACCCAAGGGAGTTGCAGTGTCCAATGAAAAGCGCGCAGACAGTTATGCACACCTTGCATAACGACGCGGCGTTGGGACAACCGGCGCGCCGCAGGCGGGCATCGAACCCAACACCCGCTGTTGTTTTATGGGATTCGCACTGATCGGCGGGACCGCTCTCATCTATACATTTCAGTTGGTTAGAAGTCCCTGCCTTGGATCGATCCCCGCTGGCGGAGCATTGCCATGGATCTACCCGAGATGCGATTGCTGTATTCGGCGGTCGTTCTGGCGGAGGAACTCAACTTCACCAGAGCGGCTAAGCGGCTGTGCGTTGACCAGACCACGCTCACCCACCGCATCAACGATCTCGAAGCGGTGTTTGGATTTCAGATTTTCAACCGTAATCACCAAGCGGTGGAGCTAACGGCCAAGGGTGCGCAGCTTATCGCCGAACTCCGCAAGGGCGTGACGTATATCGAAGATGCGGTGTCATTGGTCACGAAGGCGGCTCAGGATGCCGGCGAGGTGCTCAATTTCGGGCGGACTGCATATACCGATCCTTGGCTTCCGTCGCTCGTCGAGTCTATTCGGTTGCCGCTCTACCCGGCTACGCGCATTCGATGGTGGAGTCACACTTCACCCGACCTGGCGCGAGAAGTGATGGAAGGCAGGCTCGATCTCGCGCTGATGACCGGAATTCCCGATACCCCAAAACTCAGTTGCCTCAAGGTGGCCGAACATCCCTTCTACATCGCCATGTCCTTACGCGATCCGCTGGCGGCGCGGCGCGACCTGCGACTGTCGGACCTGGATAGCCGCGTCTGGGTGCTTTTTGCCAAGCACGTGAGTCCGTATCTTTACGAAGCGATCGTGCGCGAAGCATCGAAACTGGGCATCAGCCATGCGGAGCTACATCACGTGACCAGCGCCGACGAAGCCGTTCCGCTGATTTTGCAGCACGATGGATTGGCGTTTCTTAACCGCAGTGGGGCCTGGCGCATCGCCGTCGATGGCATCACCATGCGTCCCCTCGCCGAGCCGGAGCTCATGCTCGTGACAAAGCTTGCCGCGCGCGCAAACAGCAGTTCACGGCTGGTGCGCGATTTCGTGAAGGCGACGGCGCGCAAGCTTGCGAGCCTACGCAAGCCTGCCCAACCGCAACTAGGCGTGAGCGCCTAATTGGCGTGATGCGCGGCCTCGCGCTCCGGTCATGCCGCCGATAAATCCCGAATCTCAATATTCAAAGGCCCGTCCTGCCCGCAGTCAGGGCAAGAGAATATCCCCGAACGGATTTCCGCGATGTTGATTTCCTCGCGCCGGCGGGGATGACCGCAATGGATGCAGATATGAAAGTGAATCAGTTCGGTGTCACGGTTGCGCAGTGTGTCATTGCCGTTCATGGCCCTCAACTCCGGGACGTGCAAGGAGCGGTACTTTATGTCCTAATCGACCCGCGTTCGCTGAAAAAGATGCGCCGTTCATCGTCTTTTCATAAATGGCATCGGGCAGCGTAAGTCGCTTTCGATAAGGCGTACGAATTGGTGCACACGTTTGGCGGGACCGCTTTTCTCTCTCCTCCCGGTGTTCGTTAACTAATTCGTTCGCTCACCTATCAAATGGCTCACGCATGATGGTCTCTACCAACCCGAGCTGCCCCATCCAGTGACCGGGGCAGGTCGCGCCGCCTGATGGAGCGATGAAGCGATATTCACCGCTCCGCCTTTCGGGCGATTCGTCGCCCCTGAATTTGTCTGGACCGATGTGGATTTGTGAGTAATAACTACGAGGCGTGGGGATATCCCCAATACCCAGGTCTTGTTGCTTTTTCACTGGACAATCTCGAACTGACCTAATGTCACTCCGTAGACCTGTTTGAAGATGTCATTCGC
>JASHUH010000501.1 GCA_030040115.1 Acidobacteriaceae bacterium
ATGAGCTCTCCCCGGCTTGCAGCTGTTTCCCTGTCCATACATTGGCGACGCGCGGCGCCCCGTTGGTGAGTCCGAGATCCATCCAACTTACTGAAATCGCCTGGTCAGACGCGGTTCGGTTCAACAGCAAGACAGCACGCCTGCCCGGCTCCATCAGCGGCTTTGACCAGACCTGCAAGCCGGGCCCCAACTCAGCCACCTTGACGGCCTGCAAGCCGGCGCCATCCTGATCGATCGCCAACACCGCAGGGTTGGTAAGAGTCGCCAGCGCAGCGGGGCTTAATTTGGTCAGATCCGCGCCGACAATCAACGGCGCCCCGGACATTGCCCACAACGCCATATGCAGCCGGTTTTGTTCATCGGTGAGACCGGGCATGCCCAGCACCATCATGTCAGGATCGTTGTAGTAGCCGGTGTGCTCCGCTTCAGGATGAATACCCTGATCGAAGTTTGAAAGCACCTTGGCGAAGCTGGCTTTGCGGTCCACATGCTCATGGCCAGCCACAATGGGGGCGACAATATCGCCGCTCGTCCGCCAAATGTCCGCCGGCGATCCTCCTATGTTAGGCGCCCAGGTCCAGGGACTATTCTTCCCCCATTCACAAAGCGAAAAGTAGAGCCTGTGTCTGGTAATGGCTTCGGCGCGTGCGATGGCGCGAGCAATTTCCGCATACTGCACTGCGGGATCCAGGTTCTCCTTATCGCCGCCGCACCAGTCTACTTTTACGTAATTGAATCCCCATTGTGCGAACTGGAGGAAATCCTGCCGATAGTGCCCCTCGCTACCCGTATGAAAGTACTTCGGGCCGAGGTCCGGATACATGCTGCAGCCGTCCTTACCGGCATCGGTATAAATGCCAGCCTTTAACCCAAGCCCGTGGATGAAGCGGACGATGTTGCTCATGTCGCCTGCTCGTTGTCCCGGAGCCAGCGCTGGCCAAGCCTTTGGATCGACCACAATATTGCCCTGGCTGTCTCGCGCCCCGAGCCACCAGCCTTCGTCAATGTTGATGTATTGATAGCCAGCCTTCTGCATCCCTGAGGAGATCATGGCGCGGGCCTGATTCATGACTGCCGCGGCATCGACGGTGTTCGAAAAGCTGTTCCAGGAGGACCATCCCATCGGCGGCGGAGGCACAGGCGCCGGTTTCGGCGCAGTTTGCGCGCCGCTGAGGCCTCCGGATAGCAGCGCCCGACAGAGAATTCCGATGACCAGTAGTATTCCAGCAATGGAACGTGCTTGCTGTGTCATGTCTGGCTCCTTCATGGCGTTCTATTTTTGCTATCACGAACGCCGCAGTAGATCCGGTTCGAACCAGCTTTAGTCATCGTCATCGCCGGCGTAGTTCCTGGCTGACTTGAGGAGGGGTCCTGGCATGAGCACCTTGTTCTCTCCCGGATACGGTCGCATCCAATGCGTTGACGAATACCAGATCACATGGTTCAGGAAATTCGGATCGACCGAATCGGCTTTGTCGTACTTGCCCTTCATGACTTCGGCAGTGGCCTTGAGCCAAGCCTTTTGCAGCGGAGTGAAAGCGTCGTTTTTCCCGGCCGGCAGATCGGGCCCCTGGTCCAGAGGGATAACGGCGGGGAGACAATCGTAGGGCCTCAGGTCCGGCGTGTTTTGGAACGCGTCAAATATGGGCGAAGCCACCAGGTCGAATTGCGTCAAAGGTTGCATGCCGAGAATGTTCTCGATGGTGCGATTGATATTTTCCGCGGTGTACGTGCTATGGATCGCTTTTCCCTGACCCGGGGCCTGCGGCGCCACGGTATAGGGACTAATGATATAGACCGGCTGCCGATGGCCATCGACATGGTCTACGCCATCCTGGGAGTCATCTTCCTCCACAAAGATCGCCGCCTGCGCCCAGATATTGCTGTGGCTGATGGCGTCCACCATGCGGCCCAGGGCAAGGTCATTGTCCGCCTGGTAGTTGATGGGGTAGGGATGGCCCTTCGTGATACCGGCAGTATGGTCGTCCGGGAGCCATAGAATCGTCAGATTGGGAACCTGGTGGGCCGCAACCTCGCGCTGAAACTCCGGAATCCAGTAGTCCATTCGGTACTGGTCAGGAATCGTCAGGTCGAAGGGCGGATAATGCGGGTCCATGATTTTCGCCGCCGAAGGAATCGACGAGGTCACATGGACGGAGCCCTCTGGAACGATGCAACTCGAAGACGGCGCCTTGCCTTCCTTGCAAAGCGAAGTTTGGTAGAAATCCATCCAGGTGTAAGCGCTGCCATCCGGTCTCTTCGCAATGGTTGTTCCGCTGCTCCACTCGCCATATAGCTTCGCGGTAAGTCCCTTATCTTCCGCCGCTGTCCACAAGAATCCCTGGGGCGTGTAGGTGAGCGGGTCGTCTGCGTCCCCGCCTGGATAGGAGCGAATCCAGTCCGGCGACAGGATGTCATTGGAATAAAAAGATCCCGACATCCCGATCCAGGGGTGACCATCGGCAGACTGGCGGCTTGGCGCGTATACATTATCGAGCAACGGAAAACGCTTTACGAAGGCATGCTGATTCGGCACGCCTGACGCGAAGACCGCCAGCGTAGGAGCGCCATTGCCCCAGGGCACATCTCCTAGCATCGCGTCATAAGTGCGGTTCTCTTTAATGACCAGAAACACATACTTGATGAGTGAAGGTTCCCCGATGTGTTTGGGAACGGCTACCGGCGCGGCATTCGAATCGACGTACTGCGGTCCAACCTCGATGTTCGTGGTCAAGTCCCAATGGTTGTTCGCGAAGACCTGTTTACTGAACCGCGCCAGTTCGCTCGCGTTCGGCTCCGGCACCAGGTTCACGACGCCCTGATCGGCGCGCGTGAAATATCCGGTCACACCGTCTTTGATTCTTGTCAGACCTCGTGCTCCCAAGCCCTTGTCGTCAGCAATCACGAGCTGTTTCTGCGTCTTGTCGAACACGATCGAAGTGGGAAAATAGGCGGTCGGGATATAGCCGATCACCGGATGCGCATCCCTCCCCTGCAGATTGACGACAGCTATGGCATTGGCCTCGCCGAGCGTGACATAAGCTTTGCCGTCCTCGGTGACGGCTACCCCATTCGGACCAGAGCCAAAGGCCCCATGGCCGATCGGAACGCTGAGACGAATGGTGCGAACGACCGTGTCCGCGTGGAGATCAATAACGGACAGGCTGTCGCTATATGCATTGGCGACATATAAATTGGAACCGTAAATCGCCATGCCCGCCGGGTGCAGCCCCACTGGAATCGCCTTCACCTCCTTGCCCTTCGCAATATCCACGACCGATATCGTGCCGGTAAGCGTGAAGGCATTTTTCCGGTCAACGACGATCGGCGTGCCGTCGGAATAATTCGTGAAGTCATCAGTCGTAGCCGGGCGCCCGCCCTCATTGCTGACGTAAGCATAGTCGCCTTGAATCACGACGCTGTTCGGAACGTTGCCCACAGGAATTTGAGCAATGAGTTTGGCCGGAAACGCCGTTAGGTCGATGACGCCGAGTGTGTTCGCGACGTTCAGCGCCACGTAAGCGCGCTTGTTGTCCGGAGAAAGTGCAATGCCACCCGGATTGATCGACTTCGCATTGAAATAAGGCCGCCCGTCGGCGGGCGGCTTTGGCAGGTCGATCCTTTGCTCGTTGCTCAGGAGGCCGGTATCGGAGTTCACATCCGCGATGACGACAAAATTATCGTCCTGGCTGAAGAGCAGCTTGGCCCCGTCAGAGGAATACGTGATTCCTGTGAAGGACCCGGCGCTCACCTCTTTGGGAGAGACTCCCGCAGCTCCCGTTGGAATAAAGCGTTGAAGAACCTGACCGGTTACGGTATTGAACACAATGACCGGTTGCGGCGAACCCATCAGGAGCACTGCGCCGGTGTGCGTGGCGCCATTTGGATTGAGCGCAATGGCCTTGGCGCGCACGGGCGAACCGAGTTCAACGATCTTCCCGGCCGGCGTCAAAGTCTGGTTATCCGATGCGACGATGGAACCATCCTGCTGTGGGCCCACGGTACGATCTGAGCTGTTCACCTGTGACTTCTCAGCCTGGTCTGCAACCGTGCTCTTTCCAGCCGTCATCCCTCCGGTAGAAGAGTCCTTCATCGGCGCGACTCTGAAATCCGAACCGCCTGTCTGGGCAGGCTGCATTTGCGAGTGAGCCAATACAAGACCGGCCAGCAGACAAAACAAGAGCGCATAAGCAGCATGGAACGCGAACGGATTTTTCCAACGCATGATTGACCCTCGATTCCAACGTATACACCAGAGTACGTCAAGGACCGAGCCAAGCGAGCACAAAGCGCGGGCGACCGTAACAGGTTGCCCCAGCTCCGCTGATTTTCCTGTGTCTAAAACATTCGCTTGGAGTGTGTCGCGGATAGCGAGCGGTTTTCTGCGGATTGGGAAATTCGTTAGTGTAGGGGGATGCTGGACGGGCTGGGGTGAAAGTGTATCATTCTTTTAGCAATTCAATGACTGGCGGCCTACTGGTCAGATAGGGAAGCGCGGCCGGGAAAGAAAGGTCATTTCCCGGTGTGCAAAACGCTGGCGCCTGCTTCCAAATGCCGGTTTAGCCGTAGAGGGCAAAGCTCCTCCGGTCGCCGAGTTGTACGCGAAGAGCCGGGTGCGCGACCGGCTGCGGATGTAACCCGCAGCGGCTGAACAACCCCGCCAGACAATCCGAAAAGCCGGACTTTTCTCACGGAAGGCGTGGGTTGAGTGCGTCCTGGAAAATCCCACTCATCCGCCAAGAATCGGGCCGGCGCCAGTGGATTTTGCGCGGTCTGGGGCCAAGCTCTGCCCGCATCGGGCTCCCCGCTCGCTGTGCGCAGGGACCAAACGCTTGACTTGCCGCTGATCGGATAGATGCCGGCAGGACGAAAACTGTTGCCGGACCGTCTGCTGCCGGGAGCGGTCTCGCCCAAGCAAGTAGCGGATTGAACAGCTTGTGCAATGAATGGCTTGAACGGCCTTGGCAAAAAACCCCAAGATGCAGCAGATCACGAGACCGGCTCCAAGCAATGAACAACTTGGTCGGCCCGACCGGGCGCAAGTGGCCGTCGCCTCTGTGTTCCGTGCGCTGCCGCCTGGCCATTACCATTCACCGCAAGCTGTCCCCGTGGATCTCAGTTCCTTCTTCCTTCAGGGCAGTGCGATTGCAGTCCGGCAGCCGGTTGTCGCCGTCAGGACTAAACCAGGCATATCTCAACTGCCGGGCACAATCGCACCTCCCGCCTCGCTTCCCTGGGGCGACTCAAAAGCGCTTCCCCACCGCAGCCCGCCAATTTGCCAATCCCCACAAGGGCAGTCACTTGGCCTCGCTTTTTCCGCCCGACCCGTGAGAGGCCGCAATATGCGTGACTTTGGGGGTCGGACCGATCCCCCGGCGCCTTTTGCCTCCCGCCGCAGTTGAAATAGCGGCGAAACCGCTATAATGTTGGGTAGATTGCGGGAGATGACGTCCTCGGGATTGCCGGGGCCGTGCCCGTGAATTTGTATTTTTCACGCTACCAAGCGCACCTTAACCCTCAAAGGGATAGAACACAGGAGATCGGCACATGGAAAACAAGCCGGCACAAAACATTCAGGATACCTTTCTCAACACGGTTCGGAAGGACAAGACACCGATCACGATCTATCTGGTCAGCGGCGTCAAGCTTACCGGAAAAATCCGGTCCTTCGACAAGTATTCCGTGCTGCTGGAGAACAACAGCCAGGAGCAGCTGATTTTCAAACATGCCATATCGACCGTGGTCAGCAACCGAACCGTCATGCACGCCGAACATCGTCCGGTGAGCGTTACCACGGGCTTGGGCCCGGCTCCGGTGGCCGTGCCTTCCGCGGCTCCGGTCACTGCGGAGCGGTAGTACGCGGGAGAAACCGCGATTGGCAGGAGAAGAGAACAGGACTGGCGGCGCAGGTTTAAGGCCACGGATGGCGATGGACGATGCTGCCCGCTGGATCGAGCGCCGGGAACGGGCTGGCTCTGGGCGTAAGACCGCCAGTTCCGAACGGGCAGTCCTGGTAAGGGTGGAATCTGCGGCTCGCGCACCCGCCAACCGCTGGGACGCGCCGGGTGAGGAGTTGTGTGCAATTTCCGCCGCCAATGGTCAAACGCCCCCCTCTCAAATCAACGCCAAAACACTCCGGGCGCGCGGCCCCTTCGCGCAGAACAGCCTTGCTGACCTCGATTCGAGGCAGTCGCTTGACGAGTTTCGCGAGCTGGTGGTGAGCGCCGGTGGCGAAGTCGCCGCCGAGCTGATTCAGCGGCGTTCACGGCCCGACCCCGCCACTTTGGTCGGCTCTGGCAAGGTGGAAGAGATCGCCGGCGTGGCTGCTTCCACGGGCGCCGATCTGGTCCTCTTCGATCACGATCTCACTCCCACCCAGTTGCGCAACCTTGAGGCTGCGTTGCCGTGCCGCGTGCTTGACCGCACACAGCTCATCCTCGACATCTTCGCCCGGCACGCCCGCACCCGCGAAGGCCAGTTGCAGGTCGAGCTCGCTCAGCTTGAGTACCTGCTGCCGCGGCTCACCGGGCGGGGCAAATCCATGTCGCAACTCGGCGGCGGCATCGGCACGCGGGGACCCGGTGAAACGCAGCTCGAAACCGATCGCCGGCGCATTCAGCGGCGCATTGACCAGCTCAAGCGCGATCTCGAATCCGTTCGCCGCACCCGCAAGCAGCAGCGACAGCGCCGCGAAGCAGTCCCCGTGCCCACAGTTGCCCTGGTGGGTTACACCAACGCCGGCAAAAGCACTCTTTTTAACGCCCTCACCGGCGCCCAGGTGCTTGCGTCCAGCCACATGTTCGCCACCCTCGATCCCAAGTTGCGCGCCCTCGAGTTGCCCAGCCGACGCAAGATCCTCCTCTCCGACACCGTCGGCTTTATCCGCAATCTGCCCCATACCCTCGTCACCAGTTTCCGCGCCACCCTCGAAGAGGTTCAGCAGGCCGAGGTGCTCATCCACGTGCGCGATGCGGCGGCTGTTTGCGCCGCGGAGCAGAAGGAGCAAGTGGAAAAAGTGCTCGCCGAGCTCGAGGTCCTTGCCAAGCCCCGCATCGAGGCCTTCAACAAAATCGACCTGCTCGGCGAGGAAGAGCGCGCTGCCTTGCTCTCTCGCGTTCGTTTCAATCCCAACCAGAAGAGCGCCCACGAAATCGCGATAGCGCTCTCCGCGCTTACCGGCGAGGGTCTCGACGATTTACTCCACGCCATCGACGCGACTCTCCACTCCGACCCCGTCATCGACGCGGAACTGAGCGTGCCGCAACAGGAAGGCGCGGCGCTCGCCGCCCTTGAAGCGGGCGCGATCGTTCGCGCGCGCCGCTACGAAGGCAACCTGGTGCGGCTCAGCGTCAGCGGCCCGGCCTCGCTCCTGGGCCGCATGCGCCGCTTTCGCATCCGCGCCAGTTGAGCCAGCCCGATGCATACGCCTTTCGTTCCATTGCCTTTCACCTGCCATCGCATATGCTGAAAGTGTTCCCAGGGCAACGGCCTCGATGACCGCTCCTCCGCGGCCGGCGTTTCCGGGGCCTCCGGAGGTTTCATGAACCCCGCGCATTTCGCGGCCGGCCACTCCATCACCACAGTTTCCAGCCGCGAGGTCTACCGCAATCCATGGATGCGGCTGCGCGAAGACGAAATTCTCCGCTCGAATGGGGAGAAAGGAATTTATGGCGTGGTCGAAAAAGATCCGGCCGCCATTATTTTGCCCATCGAAAACGGCCGCGTGTGGCTGGTCGAGCAGTTCCGCTATACCATCCGGCAGCGCGCCTTGGAGCTGCCCCAGGGTGGATGGGAGATGGAGATCGACGACCCCGAGGAACTGGCGCGCGGCGAACTCCGCGAAGAAATTGGCATGATTGCCGCCGACATGACGCTGCTGGGCAAGCTCTGGATCGCTTACGGCTTCACTCGCCAGCAGCAGTACGTTTTTCTCGCCACCGGCCTGACCCCGGCCGAAAAGGACCCCGATCCCGAAGAGCACGATCTCACCGCCCACGCCGTTTCCATCACAGAATTCGAGCGTATGCTGCTCGATGGGACCATTCGCGACGGCTGCACCCACGCCGCCTGGGGACTTTACCTCACCTGGAAAGCGCATAACGGGGCAGGACCAAAAAGCTGATCCGCCTGGCTTCCGCCTGCGGGAGCGGCCGTCAAAATTTGAACATCGCAACCGCCCCGGCGATCATGTCGTGGTCACAATCTCGCTAAAGTCCGCAATCCCCGAGAAGTTGCGTAGTACCTGGTCGATTAACCCCAAGTGCGCCCCGCGCACCTGCGCGTCGGAATCGAGCACCATCACCTTGTCGAAAAATGCGTCCACGGTGGGCCGCAGCGTGGCGATGCGCGCCAGCGCCTGCGCGTAGTTGCGCTCCTGCCGCAGCGTCGCAACTTCAGGGACCAGGGCTCCTGCCGCGTTGGCGAGCCGCTGCGCTTCCGGCGCCAGCTTCATCCCCGCCGGCGAACCGATAGTAAAGCCCTTTTCTTTGGCCTGGCGCAGAATATTCTTGATCCGCTTAAACGCCGCGGAAATGGCCGCGAAATCCTCGCCGCCCCGTACGGCGGTCAACGCCTCGGCCCGCGCGATGGCGTCGCGCACATCGTCAGCGTCGGCGGCCAGAACTGCGTTCACCACGTCGTAAGCAAAGCCGCGCACGTCCTTGAGATAAAACTGCAACCGCTCGCGGAGGAAGCTGCTGGTTTCCGCACCATCAGGATCAAATCCCGTCGCAGCTCCGCCCGGCCTGCTCGGATTCGGCGCTCCACCAACACGACCAAGCTCCTTAAACACCTGCACTCCTGCCCCGACCACGTCGCTTATCGTCAAGGACAGTTCAGACTCGGCAAGGATCTTCACGATGGCGTTTGCGGCACGTCGAAGGGCAAATGGATCTTTGGACCCGGTAGGTTCGAGGCCGATGCCGAACATCGAAGTAATCGTTTGAACCCGGTCGGCGAGACCGAGCAATTGCCCCTCAAGATTCTGGGGAATTCGGTCTTCGGTAGATGACGGTCTGTATTGATCGTTGATGGCCTGTGCGACGACTCCGCTATGTCCCTGTGTTAGCGCATATTGACCACCAATGACGCCTTGAAGTTCCGTGAACTCTTTAACGAGTTCTGTGGTCAGATCAGCCTTGGCCAGTCTTGTGGCCGACAATAGCGAAGGCTCATCGACAATAGCGCCCGTCGTGCTTCTCGGGGTGCCCGACTCGGTTCTTGGCAGGGCTGCGACTAGCGCTTTCGCCACGGCCAGATTCTGTTCGGTCTTCAAGTAATAGCTGCCGAGAGTACCGTGAAAAGTGACATTCTTCAGGCTCTCGACACGTGCATCGAGGGTCATTTTCTGGTCGAATTCCCAGAAAAACTGCGCATCTTTAAACCGCGCCCGAAGAACGCGTGCATTGCCATGGCGAATAATCGCCGCGCTTTCCGGGCCGACTTCTGTGTTAAGAACCGCGAGGAAATGAGGCAGAAGCTTCCGATAGTATGGAGCCGGTCCTAACTGGAGCTCAGACTTTCCCGTCGCGTCTTCCACGGCAAAATACTTCTGGTGGTCGCGCATCACCGTCACCAGCACCTCTTCCGGCAGCGCCAGATACTCCCGCTCGAATTCGCCCAGAATCACCGTCGGCCATTCGGTCAAATACGTTACGGTTTCCACCAGCGCCTCGTCTTCGCGCCAGCGCGCGCCGGCAATGGTCCGCGTCGCCGCGTCCAGCGCCTTGCGGACGATCTGCCTGCGCTCTCCAACGCTGACCACAACACCCGCACTGCGTAGGGCTTCGGAATAATCCTTGGCGGCGGAGATGCTGACCGGCGCTTCTCCATGCAACACCCGATGCCCGCGGCTGGCGCGCCCCGCGGCAATGCCCGCGATCTCCAGCGGCACAATCTCCCCATCGAACAGCGCCACCACCCAGCGCACCGGCCGCACCAAACGCTCCGGCCTGCCCGCCCGCCAATGCATGTTCTTGGCCCAGTAAATCGCCAGCACTTCCTTGGGCAACTCTGCAGCAATCAACTCCATTGCGGAGCGCCCAGAACGCTTCACGGTGGCCCTCACATACTCGCCCTTGGGCGTGACCGCCTTTTGCAGCTCACCCACCGTCACGCCGGCCTTCTTCGCGAAGGCTGCGGCCGCGGGGCCCGGCGCGCCGTCCTTGAACGCCACCTTCCACGATGGCCCGGTCAACTGTTCTTCCGTGTCTGCCTGGCTCGCTTCCACGCCTGTGGCCAGCACCGCCAGCCGCCGCGGCGTGGAGTAAGTGGTCAGCTTCGCTTCCGGTCTGAGCAGCCGCTCCCGTTCCAGCAGCTCTCTCACGCGCTGTCCCAGCTCTGCCTCCGCCCCGGCAATCATCCGGGCCGGTATCTCCTCTAGCCCAAGCTCGAATAAGAAATCCGGCATAACTCGGCTTTCAGTGTTTAGTGGTCAGTGGTCAGTGGTCAGTGATCAGTGATCAGTAAGGAATAAGTTGTCAGCAAGGTCGAACTATCGAGCGCCGCTAACTCCGTTTCCAGGCCGCCTGCTGTTCCGCATACGTCTTAGCCACGCCCACCGCCAGGGCCCGGATGCGCCCAATGACGCCCACTCGCTCGGTTACGCTGATCGCCCCGCGCGCATCCAGCAAATTAAACAGGTGCGAGCATTTCAGCGCCAACTCATAGGTCGCCAGCAGCGGAAAACTTCTCCTTGCCGTGGGACTGGCGTCTTCATCCGCCATCAGCGCGTTCGCCTGGCTCAGCAGCGTCTGCGCCTCCTGCTCGTACAGGTTAAAGTGCGCCCACAGCTTGTCTACGTCGGCCATCTCGAAGTTGTACACCGAAAACTGCAACTCCTCTTCCCAGCGCACGTCGCCATACGTCACCGCCGCTCCGGTCTCCGGATCGCGCGCCCACACAATCTCGTAAATTGAATCCACATCCTGCAAAAACTGCGCGATACGCTCCATGCCGTATGTCAACTCGGCGCAAATCGGGTCCAGGTCGAGTCCCCCGCACTGCTGGAAATAGGTGAACTGCGTAATCTCCAACCCATCCAGCATCACCTGCCAGCCCACGCCCCACGCGCCGCCCGCCGGCCACTCCCAATTATCTTCTTCGAACTTCAAATCGTGCTGGGCGAGATTGATGCCCATGGGTTCCAGCGACTGGAGATACAGCTCCTGCACGTTTTCCGGCGGCGGCTTCAGGATGAGCTGGAACTGCGTATGCTTGAACAGCCGGTTGGGATTTTCGCCATAGCGCCCGTCGGCCGGCCGTCGCGAGGGCTGCGCGTATCCCCCCCGATAGGGCTTCGGCCCCAGCACACGCAGAAAAGTTTCCGGCGCCATCGTCCCCGCGCCCACCTCTACATCGTAGGGTTGCTGCAGCACGCACCCCCGCGCCGCCCAGAACCCCTGCAACCGGAAGAGCAAATCCTGAAATGTAAGAGCGGAGACCTTCATTGAAGGCACGAGTTGAGCGGCAGACACAGGCAAATCTCTCTCGATGGGAAACGCAGTAGGACTGAAATCGATTCTATCAGCCGGTTACGGTGCTCCAGGCGGCCCCGGAAGCCTCACCTGTTTCCCGGCGCCTCATTCCGGTAAACTAAATGAAAGCGCCGAGGACCTCGTTCTCCTGCATGCACCGCTTCGCCCTCATCGTCGCAAGTCTTCTCCTGCTCGGCCCAAACCTGCCCGCTCACGCCGCCAATTCCGCCGACGCCGCGCATCTCCGCGTGCAATTGATCTTTCCTCAATCGCAACTGTATCCCGGCGGAAACAACCACGTGGGCCTCTATTTCAAGCTCGAGCCGGGCTGGCACGTCTACTGGAAAAACGCCGGCGATTCCGGCGAGCCGCCCCGCATCCAATGGACCCTGCCGGACGGCGTGACCGCATCCCCGCTCGAATTTCCCGCCCCCACCCGCCTGCCCCTCGGTCCGTTAATGGATTTCGGCTATGAAAACGAGGTCCTGTTCCCGTCCCAGTTCGCAGTTGCCCCAACCGTAAAACCGGGCCCCGTAACCCTGCATGCCAAGGTCGCCTGGCTGGTTTGCCGTGAAGTCTGCATTCCGGGCAAAGCCGAATTGAGTCAGAACGTCCAGTTCTTGCGCAGTGCTCCGCCAACCCCATCCATCTCCTCAGCGGACGCCGCCCTCTGGAATCGCCTCGCCAAACTTCCCGGCCCGCTCCCCTCCGGCGACCAAGCCGTTTTCCAACCCATCTCCGCCGGCTTTCGCCTCGCCATCGATACCGGCCGCCGGGAAACCAAGGCCGCGTTCTTCCCCTCGGACGAGAGCATTCTCGATAATCCATCCCCGCAAAAGCTCACGTCCACGCCGCAGGGACTGATTCTCGATCTGAAAAAAGACGCAAGCCTCACCACCAACCCGGCGCATCTGAACGGGGTCCTTGAGCTTGCGGGTGGCAGGGCGTATCAAATTAGCGCCACGCCGGGAACCGTGGCCGCCGCCGCGCCCGCTCCGGCGCTAGGAGCATTGCCCGGAATCGCCGGTCTGGCTTTCCTCGGAGGCCTGCTCCTCAACCTCATGCCCTGCGTTTTCCCGGTGTTGTTCTTGAAGGGCCTCGCGCTGGTCAACTCCGGAGCAGAAGAAAAACCCAAACTCCGCGCCCATGGCTTGGTCTACGCCGCCGGGATTCTCGTCTCGTTCTGGGCGTTGGTGGCGGCCCTCCTCGGCTTGCGCGCCGCCGGAGCCACCCTGGGCTGGGGCTTTCAATTCCAGTCACCCGTCTTTCTCGCGCTTATCGCGGGCTTGCTCTTTCTCCTCGGCCTTTCGCTTGCCGGCCAGTTCGAAATCGGCCTCACCCTCACCAGTGCTGGCGGCTCGCTGGCCGCAAAGCAAGGGTACGCGGGCAGCTTTTTCACCGGCGTCCTGGCCGTCGTGGTCGCCACTCCCTGCACGGCGCCTTTCATGGGAGCGGCCATCGGCTACGCGCTCGCCCAAACCGCCGCCATTACCTTCGCTGTCTTCACCGCGCTTGCTCTCGGCCTGGCCGCGCCCTACGTGGCTCTCACCTTGCAACCCGCCTGGACCCGCCTGCTTCCCAAGCCAGGCGCATGGATGGACGTGCTCAAGCAGGCTGTCTCCATCCCCATCTTTCTCACGGTGATCGGGCTCGTTTGGATCGTTGCCCAATCCTACGGCGCCAATCTGCTCGCCGCCCTGCTGGCGGGCCTTCTCCTTCTTGCCGTCGCCGGATGGTTCCTCGGCCGCTGGCCGACGCGGCGCTGGGCTGCCACCACCGCCTCGCTTTGC
>JASHUH010000044.1 GCA_030040115.1 Acidobacteriaceae bacterium
AATTTCTTGAGACTGCCTGCTTGATACCTCGTGTTTGCCATGCTTTCTCCCATATTGGCAACCGCGGATACCGCCTAAGCGGACCAATTATACCGCTATGCCTTGAAGAATCCGACCGTGCGAATTCCGGCGTCCCTTGCCGGAATTGTTCCGCATCCACGACGAGAGTCGCGCCCTTTCAAGCCGAGACTTTCGCCACAGGTTGCTAGCTCTAGCCTGTGGCTAAATTGCTGCGGCTGCGGACGCCGATTACGCCCATCATTCTCCCGGTAGCCCCAAGCGAAGCGCGATGGGAGAAAAACAGATCCGGATGACAATTGGTGCAACCGCCAAGCACCTGGATGGTTCTTGCCCTGACCCCCGCGGCCAGCAATTGCCGGCGGTTGGCCTCGATCAGGTCGAGGTGCAGGGCGGGCGCGAGCGACAAATGTCCCGGTGCACGCCTGGTGAGAAAAAACAGCGGATATTTTGTGCGCACCGGATCCGCGCCGATGACCTCGCGAAAGAGGGCGCGGGCGTAGTGGAATTGAGACTCGAAGGCGGAAAAGACCTCTTCGCCGACCGCGTAGCAGCAGGCACCCACGCCGGGGCCGATGGCGGCGACAAGGTCTTCAGGCCGGGAGCCGAACGTGAGCCGCATGCGGCCCACGCCCGACTCGACGATCCGCTGCGCCGTCCCCCGCCAGCCGGCATGGAAGGCCGCAACGGCGCGGCGCTTGCGATCGGCCACGAGAACCGGGATGCAGTCCGCGGTTTGGATGGCAAGGAGCAAGCCGGGCTCATCGGTCAGGAGGCCGTCGGCTTTCCGGGGCTCGTGGCCGAAGCACGCCGCGCTGGCCAGGGCGAGCAGGTTGGAATGAACCTGGCGGAGCGAGATGAGTGGCGTGCCGGGGTCGCCGGTAATGGCTTCGGCCAGCAACCGGCGATTGGCGAGCACGGTTTCTTGGTGATCGGCGGCGGTGAAGCCGAGGTTCAGTTCGGCGCCGGCGCCTTCGGCGCAGTACGCGCGGCTCAATCCGCCCCTGCGGGTGCTGAAGCCGGCCCAAAGCCAGGGAAACTGCTCCCACCCCGGAACCGGCAGCCACCGCACGCCATTGGCGGCGAGAGTGGGCGCCGGCGCCGGCCGCGAAAGCTCCTCCACCGATGAACAAGTGAGTCTGGGCGCGCGGATTCGGGCAGAGGACTTGTGGCGCGGACTGCGCGCGAGTCCAGCATCGGACAGAACGGCGTCAAGCCTGGGAAGTCCGGATTTGAAGGACGGATTGGCGTGGGGCTGAGGCCGCATGCTCGCCTTCGATTCTACCGGGACGAAGATGCGCAATTTCCGACGGACGCAACCAGCCGGATGCGCAGAATGGGCTAGCTTTCGACCAAGGGAATAAGATGAATCCCATGCTGATCGATCCCGATCGCCTGTTGCCCGCCGAGCCCGCCACGCGCACAATGGCGCGGAGGTTGTATGCCGAAGTCAGCCATTTGCCACTGGTGAGTCCCCATGGCCATACGCAAGCGGGGTGGTTTGCCCGGAATGAGCCGTTTCCCGATCCGGCGACCTTGTTGGTGCAGCCGGATCACTACATCTTCCGGATGCTTTACAGCCAGGGCGTTTCCATGGAGGACATGGGGATCGGCCAGCCCATGATCGAGGACCCGCGGAAGGTGTGGCGCATCTTCGCCAGCCACTATTTCCTTTTCCGCGGCACGCCTACGCGCATCTGGCTGGATTTCGCATTTCAGGAGCTTTTTGGGCTCGAGAAGCGGTTGTCGGAGAAGACGGCCGACATGTATTTCGACACCATATCGGAGAAGCTGCGGCAGCCGGAGTATTTGCCGCGCGCTCTTTACGAGCGCTTCAATCTGGAAGTGCTGGCCACCACCGACTCGCCCCTCGACGCGCTCGCGGAACACAAGGCGATTCGGGAGTCGGGCTGGAAGGCGCGCGGCAATACTCGTATTTTGCCCACATTTCGGCCCGATCCGGTCGTGGATCCGGAGTTTGCGGGGTTCGCGGAACGGATTGCCCAGCTCGGAGAGCAGAGCGGCGAAGACACAGCGACCTGGCGTGGTTATTTGAAGGCGCTCGCCAAGGCGCGAGCGCGCTTTCGCGCGCTGGGCTGCACGGCGACGGATCACGGGCATCCGTCGGCGCAGACGGCGGATTTGCCGGAGGCGGAAGCGGCCAAGCTGTTTGAGAAAGTTGCCGCCGGCCGGGCCACTGCGGCGGAACAGGAATTGTTCCGCGCACAGATGCTGACGGAGATGGCGCGGATGAGCGTGGAAGACGGCCTGGTGATGCAGATCCATCCCGGGAGCGTGCGCAACCACAACCGCAAGATTTTTGAGCGCTATGGGCGCGACATGGGGGCCGACATTCCCCGCGCGATCAATTATGTGGACGCGCTGCGGCCGCTGCTCGAT
Organism: Acidobacteriaceae bacterium; assembly: GCA_030040115.1. Lineage (GTDB taxonomy): Bacteria > Acidobacteriota > Terriglobia > Terriglobales > Acidobacteriaceae > Telmatobacter. The sequence goes on from JASHUH010000044.1 coordinate 2,419, forward strand.
CGCTTCGGTAATGAAACCGGGTTGACCATTATTCTGTTTATGCTGGACGAATCGACTCTGAGCCGGGAGCTGGCTCCGCTTGCCGGCCACTATCCTTGCTTGCGCCTCGGCCCGCCATGGTGGTTTCATGACAGTCCTGAGGGCATGATGCGGTTTCGCGAGTTGGTGACCGAGACCGCAGGCTTCTACAACACGGTGGGGTTCAACGACGACACGCGGGCGTTCCTGTCGATTCCGGCGCGGCACGACGTGGCCCGCCGCGTCGATTGCGCCTTCCTGGCCAGGCTAGTGGCCGAACACCGGCTGGAGGAGGATGAAGCCGTGGAAGTGGCTCGCGATCTGGCGTATGGCCTGGCGAAGAAGGCGTACCGATTGTAGCGGATCATTGTGGCAGGGCTCGATGGAGGCGTGGCGCCAGGTGCACGTGACAGGATGGAGCGCGTAGACTGGCGCACGGCGCGAAAGGAGAATGCATGGATGCGAAGACCGCCACGGATTCCGGGATCGAGGCCGAACCTTCGCTGAGCGAGCGGATGGGGCATGTACGCTGGACGATCTGCGCGCTGTTGTTCGCCGCCACCACGCTCAACTACATGGACCGGCAGGTGATTGGCCTGCTCAAGCCGACCATACAGCACAGCATCGGCATGACGGAGGTGGGCTACGCCTCCGTGGTGGCCGCGTTTCAGATCGCATACGCGGTGGGCATGCTGGTGATGGGGCGATTCATCGACAAGGTGGGCACGCGCATCGGCTACATGGTGGTGATGAGCGTATGGAGCCTTTCGGCGATGGGCCACGCGCTGGCGAATACGGTGATGGAATTCGGCGTGGCGCGTTTTTGCCTGGGCTTTGGCGAGTCCGGCAACTTCCCCGTGGCCATCAAGACGGTCGCCGAATGGTTTCCGCAGAAAGAGCGGTCGCTGGCTACGGGCATCTTCAATTCGGGCACCAACGTGGGGGCCATTCTGGCCCCGCTCGCCGTGCCGTGGGTGGCGCTCCATTACGGCTGGCACGCGGCGTTTCTCATCACCGGTGTGTTTAGCGCTGCGTGGATCGTGTGGTGGTTCTTCAATTATCAAAAGCCCGCCGAGCATCGCAAAATCGACGCCGCAGAGCTTGCGTACATCAATGAGGGCCTGAGCGAGCCGCCCAAACCCGCGACGTCGTGGATCAAACTTTTTGCTTACCGGCAAACCTGGGCTTTCTTTTTCGGTAAGTTCCTCACCGATCCTGTGTGGTGGTTTTATCTCTTCTGGTTGCCGTCGTACTTCACCACGAAGTTCCATCTCACGCTTTCCACTCTAGGGCTGCCGCTCATTATCGTCTACACCGCAGCCACGGTGGGCAGCATCTTTGGCGGGTGGCTGCCGGATCCGTTCCGAAGGATGGGCATGCCGGTCACACGCGCGCGCATGGCCGCCATGCTGGTGTGCGCCTGCGCCGTGGTTCCCATTTTTCTGGCCGCCTATGTGCATGACGAGTGGACCTCCATCGGGCTGTTGAGCCTAGCCACCGCCGCGCATCAGGGATGGTCGGCGAATCTCTTCACCACCGTTTCGGATATGTTTCCGCGCACGGAAGTGGCGTCGGTTACAGGCATTGGCGGGACGGCGGGCGCGATTGGCGGAGCGCTGATTGCCGCCGTGGCGGGCTACGTTCTCCAATACATGCACACCTATGCACCCCTGTTCTTCACTGCCGCCAGCGCCTACCTGGTTGCCTGGCTGTTGGTCATTTTTCTTGCTCCTGGACTTAAAAAAGCGGAGATGGCAGCATGAGTCTTTATTGCGCACGAGGAAGCATCGACACCGATTTTTCTGTCGAGCAGTTGCGTGAGCTGTTCGCGGAGAGCCTTGCCAAGCTGGGCGAGCGGAGCAGCGTACTGGCCGTGCCGCCCGATCAGAGCCGCGAACACTCGCGGGCCGGCTTATTGACGCGCTTCGCCTGGGACTATTATGGCGACCGGCTGAAGGCGGTATTACCGGCGATTGGCACCCACACGCCGATGGGGCCTGGTCAGATTGCGCATATGTTCTGCGGCGTGCCGCGCGAGTTGTTTCGGGTGCATAACTGGCGCACCGACATTGAAACGCTGGGTGAACTGCCGGCGGAATTCATTCGCGAACAATCGGAAGGCAAGCTCGACTACTCCTGGCCGGCGCAGGTGAACAAGCTGATTTCGCGCGGCGGCTTCGATCTGATTCTTTCCATCGGACAAGTGGTTCCGCACGAAGTGATCGGCATGGCCAGTTACACCAAGAACATTTTGATCGGCACGGGCGGCCGCGAGGGCATCAACCGCAGCCATTATCTGGGGGCGGTGTATGGCATGGAACGTATCATGGGCCGCGCGGAGAATCCGGTGCGCGCGGTGCTTAACTGCGCCGCCGACCGCTTTTTGCGCCACCTGCCGATTGTGTACGTGCTGACGGTGGTGGGCCGGAAAGCCGAGGGCGGACTAGCTGTGCGAGGGCTGTTTATCGGCGACGATGTGGAATGCTTTTTGCGCGCCGCGGAATTGAGCCTCAAAGTAAATTTCGAGATCGTCGAAGAACCCATCGGCAAAGCTGTGGTTTATCTGGACCCGAGTGAGTTTCACTCGACCTGGATCGGCAATAAGGCGGTGTATCGCACGCGCATGGCGCTGGCGGACGGCGCGGAGTTGATTATCCTGGCGCCCGGCGTGCATGAGCTCGGCGAAGACCAGGGTATCGATGCGATGATCCGCAAGTACGGGTATCGCGGAACTCCGGCCACGCTGAAAGCGGTGAACGAAAATCCGGAGTTGGCCGGCGCTTTGGGCGCGGCGGCGCATCTCATCCACGCTTCCTCGGAGGGACGCTTCAAAATTACCTGGTGCCCGGCGCATCTCAGTCGCGAGGAGATCGAGAGCGTAGGGTATCAGTACGCCGATTTGGAAACGATGCTCGGCCGCTACAATCCTGCGGAGCTTCGGCACGGCTACAACCAGGTGGATGGTGAAGAAGTCTTTTTTGTCGCCAATCCAGGATTGGGATTGTGGGCGCATCCAAGTCGTCTTTAGGCGCTTTTGAGGGGGGAGTGGATGAATCGGAGCCGCAAGCTCGGCAAATTTTCTGTTGGCGTGGGAGACCGGTTTGCTCACCAGGCCAGAGCGCAGTTGCAGGCGTGCGTCGAGGCGCGTGAAAACGGCGTCGAAGTGGAACCGGTGTGGAATAAGTCGAATCGCGAACACATCATTATTGGCTCCGAGCCAGGTTCTGTGCGGCAGGCCGCGGCCGCGGCGGTAAAGGCGCTGGGCTGGACCGCGCCGTATTCCTGCGACGCGGATCATATCACCGTGGAGACAGTCGGCCGCTTCCTCGAAGCTTGCGATTTTTTCACGATCGACGTGGCCGAATTTATCGGCCACGCCGCGCCGGCTGCGGAGATTGACGGTTTCGTGGGGCGGCACAGCGAGCTCAAGGGGAGGATCGAATTGCCGGGCGCCGATGGGGCCATTGAGATTACGAGCGAGAAGCTGCGGGAAACGGCGCAAAAATTTCTGGCCGCGGTGAAAAAGGCGGGTGTGGTTTACCGGACTATTGAGAACGCGAAGGGCGCGGGCGCGTTCATCTCGGAGATTTCGATGGACGAGACCGACCGCGCCCAGAGCCCCGCGGAGTTGTTGATCATTCTGGCGGCGATTGCCGATGAAGGCATACCGGTCCAGACCATCGCCCCTAAATTCAGCGGGCGCTTCAATAAGGGCGTGGACTACGTAGGCGACACGGGGCAGTTTGAGCGCGAGATGGCGCTCGATGTGGCGGCCATTGCCTATGCGGTGTGGCAATATGGGCTGCCGGAAAATCTCAAGCTCAGCATTCACTCGGGCAGCGACAAGTTCTCGATTTATCCTGCGATTCACGCGACGATGAAGCGATTTAACGCGGGAGTCCACCTGAAGACCGCGGGAACCACGTGGCTGGAAGAGTTGATCGGGCTGGCCGAGGCGGGCGGCAATGGGCTGGCGCTGGCCAAAGAGGTGTACACCGAAGCGCTGGCGCACCGCGAAGAGTTGTGCGCCCCGTACGCCGCAGTGATCGACATCGATCCGGCGAAACTGCCTTCGGCAGCGGAAGTGCAGGGCTGGTCTTCGGAGCAGTACACGTCAGCGTTGCGGCACGTAGAAGGCGCGGCCGCGTACAATCCCAGCCTGCGCCAGTTGTTGCACGTCGGCTTCAAGATTGCGGCCCAAATGGGCCGGCGTTACCTGGATATGCTGGAAGCAAACGAAGCGGTGATTGCGAAGAATGTAACGGAGAACCTGTATCTCCGCCATATTGCCCCGGTGTTTCTAGGAACGAACGGCGACGCCGTGACCGAGCGGCGCACCCAGGAGTTGCTTCCCACGGAGAAAGCATGAAGGCCGATCTTTTCAGCCTGGAAGGAAAGGTTGCGGTGGTGACCGGAGGCACATCCGGCATTGGGCGCGCACTGAGCCTGGGGCTGGCCGAGGCCGGCGCAGACGTGATCGCGACCGCGCGGCGGCGGCAGCAGGTGGACGAAACCGCAGCCGAGATTGAATCGCGCGGCCGGCGAACATTACGGTTGACCTCCGATGTCTGTGAACGAGCCTCCCTCGAAAGGCTACTTACCGCAACCCTCGACGGCTTTGGCAAAGTGGATATTCTCGTCAACTGCGCCGGGATCATCAAGCGCGCGCCTACGCTCGATTTCCCGGAAGAAGAGTGGAACGGCATTCTCAACACCAACCTCACCGGCACGCTGCGCGCCTGCCAGGTTTTCGGCAAACCGATGTTGGCCCGAGGCTATGGACGCATCGTCAACATCGCATCGCTGAATAGCTTTGTCTCTCTCAAGGAAGTGGCGGCCTATGCGGCGAGCAAGGCCGGCGTGGCTTCGCTGACGCGTTCGCTGGCGGTGGAGTGGTCCAAGCTGGGCGTGACCGTGAACGCCATCGCGCCGGGAGTCTTCCGCACCGAATTGAACGCCAAGCTGCTGGACAGCACGCCGCGCGGGCAGGAATTGCTGATGCGCACGCCGATGGGGCGCTTCGGCAAGACCGAAGAACTGGTGGGCGCGGCGGTTTTTCTGGCTTCCGACAGTTCGTCGTTCGTGACCGGCCAGATTCTGGCCGTGGATGGGGGGTTCCTGGCCAGTGGAGTGAATCAGTAGTTCAGCGCCGGAGATCAGGCGCGCAAGCTTCTGGTGGCATGGCCAACCCTGTGAGGCGGATTGGCTGCGCAACCCTCATACTCTGGCGAGTTCGGTGGTCATATCTCGACCCCACCGTCAAAAGCGCAGCAGTGTGCGGGCTGGGCTACTTCTGGATTTGAGTGTTGTTCAGGGGCAGCCGCACGATGAAGCGCGTGTTGCCGGGCTCCGACTCGACGTCGATGGCGCCGGCGAATTTCTGGGTCACAATGCGGTGCACGATTTCGAGCCCCAGGCCGGTGCCCGCGCCTTGCGGCTTGGTGGTGAAAAAGGCCTCGAAGATGTGCGGGAGCACGTCGAGCGGAATGCCGGAGCCATGGTCGGCAATACTGACTGCGAGGCGGTCCGGCTCCGTCCAAGTGGCGATCTCGACGCGCGCCCCGGGAGGCGAGGCGTCCACGGCATTGTCGATGAGGTTGGTCCAGACCTGGCTCAGAGCGGAGCCATGCGTGCAGATTTTCGATGGCGAGGCCGCGAAGCGCTTCTCGACCGAGATGTTCTTGAGGCGCAGCTTGTGGCCCAGGATGGTGAGCGTGCTTTGCAGGCTCTCGTGTACGTCCAACTCCTTGCCCGGTGACCGCTCGTCATATGCGAACTTCTTGACCGCCATCACCAGTTCGGAGACGCGGCTGATGCTCTCTTCGATGGCGCACACCAGGGAAACGCTGGAGACCAGAGCCTCAAGCCAATTGAGGGCGTCGGAGAAGCTTCCCGCCTCGAAGGCGTCCCGCGCGCAGACCAGTTCCTCCGGCTTGAAACCCATCGACACCAGGGCCGGCGCAATGGAATACGCATTCTCCACGCCGGCCGAAGTGAGCCATTCCCCCATGGCTTCTTCAGCGTCGGCCTGTTCCAGGCTGCTCATGGCGGGAGCACGGCAACCACCGAGGGTGTGTTCGAGGAGGTCGCGCATGCATTCAAGCTGCACGGCGGTTTTGGGCTGGCTGCTGTTGCGC
>JASHUH010000502.1 GCA_030040115.1 Acidobacteriaceae bacterium
CACTGCCGATGCCCCCGGTCACAATTCACCCTTCCCGCCGGCCTCTACCAACTCGATGGGGACCGGATCGCTCCCCCTAATCCACGCAATGCGCCGGCCGTTGAAGGCGACCGCTGGCACAGGCTTTCGCAGCAAAATCAGCCCCATCGCCCGTAGACGCGCTATCTCAAGATCGAGCTCCGCCGTGCGATAACACAGGTGGTTCAATCCACCTCCCTTGTCCAAGGCTGCGGAAAGGCGGCTGTTCGGCCCCGCCGGCGAAATCAGTTCCAGATAGCAGCTGTCGCCGGGAAGACGAAAAAACTGAACCATCGCCGTCTGCACCGGGTCGTGAATGACGGGAGAAGCAACCTCGTAGCCGAACTGTTCCCGGTAGCGGGCGCTTTCCGTCTCGATATGAGCTACGAGATAGCCGACATGATGAAGAGAAAGGCTCATAGACCAAGCGACGCTTCAATTGTGCTTAAAACATGACCAGCAAATGAGGAGATTTCGCGCATAGGCAAGGACAGGCATGTCCCGAGACCACAAAGTGCGCAACGCATAGTATTCGTTGATCGGTCGATTGTCCTGCAGGGCGGGAGAAAGGTCATGAGATTGTCTATTCGGATGCATAGTTTCCTATACCCCTCATCTCCATCGCATCGCACCGCGCCGCGACCCGCGGCCTTGCAATGCCAGCCTTCCGTCAAAGGCTCGCGGCGCAGAATAGCGTCTATAGATGGTTCGGGCAGACTCTTTTGCGATTGGCAGCTATCGCGCGTCGGCGCCGCGTCCTACATGCCGCTGTGATCGAGAAATCCGGTATGGTCGTTATAGCGAGGATGCTCGAAAAAGTGCGCGATGAACATGCCCGCAAGCCAACGATGCTGAAAGAATCGCGAGCAGGCCAGCGCCGTGATCGCGTCGATTTTCGCGTGCGCATGCGCGGCGTTCCACTCCCGCACCGCAAGTAACTCGCCCAAATACCGGCTCGTAAAGATCACATCGTCCAGGTAGGTGTACACGCGTGGAAGCAGGTATTCCGGTTCCCGCTCGAAAATCCTGAGCGCATTCACCGTCGAGTGGTAAAGGTCCACGTCAATGGCCACGAAACCCAAAGGCACCCGTGAAGGTTCGGCGCACCATTTAGGCACTGTTTCATTTACGTCTCCCACGATGAGCGTTGCGCGCTTGAGTCGCTTCCTCACGCCTTCCGCCTCATAGGCGAATTCGCCCGTCTGCCATTTGTACGGAAGGTCACGATAGTCTCTGAGCGGGGGAAGGCCTCGGCCGGTGTCAAACCCAAAAACTTGAATGGCAACGCCAGTCAACTTCTCCACCTCCTCCGCAATCTTCTCCAACGCCACCAACCCGTTGCCCCCCGCGACTCCGAACTCGATAACGGAAATCCGGGGAACGCCCAGCATTCTCGCCTCTTCGGCTGCGTGAAACACGCCATATGCGTAATGCGGGCGCGGAAAGATATCGAAAGTTAAACGCAGCCGAAAAGAGCCGATGGGAAGACGGAGCCACAATTGTCGGAGGGCCAGCGATGGCCTCATCAAGCAGGCGAGCAAGCGGTATTGAAATTCTTCGTGGGGCGCTCGATAAATCGCGGTCTTCATGGCTTTGAACTGGTGACTCGGATTCCTTCCTCATACAACAGGTTCCGGCCGAGAGGTCAGAGAACGATCACCTCAACCATCATTGCGCTTTTCATACTCTTATCCTCGCTGGTCAGCGCTCCAGCCCGACGCCGCCTTGCAATGTTTTCCTCTGATAAAAGCCCAGCGGCGCACCATACCTGTAAACAGCGCGGATAGATTTCCTTCGATGCGGCATTAGCCAGAAAAAGAGCGCAAATGCCGAAAGATTGTAGAGGCCTTGACCTCCGACAATGGTGTTACCCACCGGGAATTGAAAGATAGTAAAAACCAAATACATGTAAAACGGCACGGTGCCAAAGTCGCCCTTTTTGCATCGCAGCCACATTCTCTGCGCTAGAGCCCCCAGGGCCAACATGTAAAATGCGCCGAACCAGCCGAAGTCGCTGAACACCGGCCCAAAAAAGGATGTGAACACGCCCATACGCACGGTCACATCGGACCAGAGTTCGGCCGGGCTCTCCCAGCCCAGAAAGAAAGCTAAGAACTTGTAGTAGGCGTTAAAGCTGGCCGCGCCCCAGATATGGAGCGGAGGCGCATTCTGATACTGGTAGACAAATTCGAAAATGCCGTGCAGGTAGTATTGACACGACGCCAACACCGCAAAGGCCACGTCTCCGACCGGCCCGGGGCTGTGCTGCATGACTTGGCCAATCCATTCCTGCGGTTGCACGGTGAAGGCGTATCCGGAGGAATATACCGAGTCGAGCGGGGTCATGTCCATCGCTTTCAGTCGGTTGTTGAAAATCGCTGTGCTTAGCGCCAGCATCCCGATGCCGGCAGCCACCACGAGAGCGATGTGCCGAGCGGTGATCCTGAGTTTGTTCAGATAAGTCAAGTACATGAAGTACATAACTAGGTACATGAATGTCATCGCCCTTCTTCCGGCGACCAGAACGCTGGTTAGAACTGGGATTAGAAAAACTACATGAGTAATTAACCTTTGAGCCCGCTTGGCTAAACCTCTTTGCTTCAGCAGCTGATAGGTGAAGGGGGCCAAAAGGCAGGCTGGCATCACGACCGCGCAAACAATCGACACCGGGTTGGGACCTACGGAATCGAGGTCGCTTGCGCGTTCCAGCGCCGTGCTGGAAAAGCTGACTCCGCGAACAATAAAGGTGTCGACGAGCTTCAATGCAGCCCCAATGATCGCCGCAATGATCACAATTCTATGGATTCTTAGCAACTGCTGATCGGAAAGGAAATCTCCAGGCGCGCCGGGGGTTACGGAAAGATCGCGCGGGCCTTGGGCGAGAATGCAGCCGCAGAAGAATGCAAAATACGAGAATGCGATATACAGGTAAGGCGCGAGGGATTGCTGGGTTATCACGGTGACCGGCGCCAGAATAAATATGATGAGGTACGTCGCAATGCCAAGTGTTGCCACGCGCACCGGTCCCATCGCGTCAATCGACGGTCTTTTTCGCACATCCGAGATAGTACCTGCAGCAGGCGCCATATAGTTGAACTGTAAGTGCGTCTCCCTTTGCGAAAAGCCGATCCGACAGCGGCGATCAACGCCGGTGTCCGTTACAGGAAAGCCGACGCTCCTCGCTTCTACTTAGAAGCGTGGGAATGAGTTGGCCAAAAGCGTCGACCAGAAGCTTGCGATTTTGCGGCGAACTTAACTCCGGTTCCGAAAACGGGTCGTGAACGATTCCCGGATAACTTTCCGCATAAAGACGCGCAGCAAATTTCATTACTTCCTGCTCGTCGTGCATGGCCAAACTTCCCCGCCCTATTTCTCTAACCACGGCTCCGAGCTCCGCTGGCGAAGCAAGATAGTGGCATCCGGCAAGATCGTTATTCCGGGAACGAATCAAAGTCGCGCACGGTTTCCGCGCGAAGATACATTCGATCGCCACCGTCCCGGTCACGGTCACGATCAAATCGGCGTTCTGAAAAGCTTCCCGCATCATTGTTCCCGAAGCAAGCGGCACGATCCCGTCGCCATGCGCCACCATGTCCAACAGGGTGGCGCCCAGCTCGAGTCCCGGCTTGGGATTCGGCTTGATGAAGAGAACCGCATCTTCACCGACCGCTTTCGCCATGGCGTCGATCAATGCGGGCTGATCGCTGTAAGGTCGGCCCCACACGTCCACGCTCGCCTCCGGCTGCTTATGAAGGGGAAAAAGCACGCGCAGCCTCTTCTCGCTCTTCATCCGCTCCACGCTCTGAGCCAACCGGTCCCACCGCTCGAGACCCCGCTGCACAGTTCGCCGCTCGCTCAACTTCTTGATCGGCGGCGGCGAGCAATAGCGCTCTCCGCGCGTGTACTGAAAAGCTTTGTAGGCCCAGTCTCGCCATTGCTTCCAGGCCCCATTGCTCCCAAAGCCGGAACCGGCAAGCTTCATATAATCGGGAACAATATCAAGACGGGCAAGTTGGCGCGCGAACCTGCTCAACTCTTCTTCACTCGGAACTTCCCCGCTGCCGCCAACCACATCGAGCGTGTCGAACTCGCAGCAGACAAACCGTCCAGTGGGGTACCTGGCGGAGGTGGGCACAATATAGCGGATGCCGCAGTCGCGGCATGCCTCCACCGTAAGTAACTCGTAAAATTGACTCGCCTCCCCGATTACAATTTCCGGTTCGAGCTCTGCAAGAGCACGGCGTATTTCCCGGTCGTAATGGACATAGTGATCCGCCGTCAATCCGTAGTAACGGATTCGCCGATCGGCTGCAACGATATGTGCAAAACGCGGCTCAACGGGGAACAAATCCTGGCGACGCGGATACGGTAGCAGGCGCGCCGGGCCCTCCCGCGGCGCAAAGCCGTGGTTCATCACCAGCCACGATACGGTATGGCCCTGATCCCGAAGACCGGCAGCGATTATCTCCCAAACTTTTGTGCGATGCCTGTTTTCCAGGAAAAGAATATGGCTCATGTCAAAACTCGCTCCGCGGCCTGCAAAGCTGGTCGAGCAGGGCTCTTTTCCAGCAAATTCCGCCTACCTCTTACACAGCAAGAACCAATTTATCGTTTCATCTCAGGATTCCGATGGCGGATTTAGACCGTGCTTCTCTCTGCGCGGCATGATGATGCCCGCCGCGGCAAGCAGGCAGAGGATCGGCATGAGCGGAAGTCGAAACCGCGCGTCTGGCGTGACGGTTCCAGCGACCGCATAGACGGCGCAGAAGTAAATCGCGACTCCCAAGAGCAGCCAGAGACCTGCGTCACGTAGGTCGAGGTGCATGATTCCACGAGCAGCTAACAGGTACAAGCCGGCAAGCACGAGGGCAAGGATCAGCTCTGCGGTGGTTCTTGCAGGGTGAGTGTGAGCGAGTTGGAGTGCCCACCGCATCGACCCAAGATCGGCAAAGCTATTATTGGGAGCGCTTTTCGCGCGAACCAGGAGCCGATCGAACGATTGCGCGCCAGGACTGAACAGCATGTTCGATAGATTCGCCAGGCACGTCGAGCGTAGGTAGGTCCCGAAATGCGAACGAACAATATGAATTGCGCTGGCGCGTATGAACGCTAATCGCTGAGCTTGGCTCCAATTGACCTGCTCTGGATGCACCGCCGTGTACCCATCTTCGAGGTATTGTTGCCCGCTGTTACCCACAAACGAGGTGTAACCCAACCCTTGTAGTACAGCCGAAAAATCTTTGTGTTCCGCTTTGGCCAACACATCGCCCGCCTCATAGAAGTAGAGATTTACTTCCGAGATGCTGCAAAACCCGCCGTAACCAGTTTCGACTCGGTTTCGGATTTGCCAGGCCGCCAGCCAGGGGACGAGGCTGACCAACAGCACGGCGGGCGCTTTCCAGCGCAGGCCGGGCACGCGTGCAAATACGACAACCAATCCAACCACAAGAGCAAGTGGAAGATAGTAAACAACCGGCTTTGCAAATGTGGCCGCTGCGAGGCTCAGTCCTGAGATTGCCAGGGCGCACAAGCGGCGGTGGCGCAGAAATACTACAAAACGCTCCATGCTGAGGAGCAGAAGCGCGACGAACAGCGTTTCGGCCAATAGCGCCACGGAACTGGCGATTGAAGTTGGCTCGAATGCAAAGATCCAAGCTCCTGCAATCGCAATCCGATCATCGCCAAAGACGGCCTTACCGAGTCTCCATACAAGAATTACGGAAACGACGGAAAGGATCACGTTGGCCGCCGCTGCCACGGGGGCGCCCGGCAAAGAGGTGAGCGCAAGAAACAGGGAATAGCCGGGTGTACGCAGCAGGTCCGGGACACCATCGGCTACGAACCTTCCGTGCATTAACAGGTTACGCCCCGGTATCAGATAGCCTGCGGTGTCAGCTTTGCTGAGCGAATCGGAACCAACCCGAACAAGCGCGGCGGCCAGCAGGCCGAAACGAACCACTGCGGCTGCGATAACCGGACCGGCGAGCCTCGGGGTCCACCAACCCGTTGCGGGCGCAGCTTTCGCAACTGTTTTAGGCAGCGGAGCGGTCAATTCTGTCATGGTCTGGCTCCTTCGTGACGGCCCGTGGCCGAGAAAAAAAGAGCATTATCCGCATTTCGGTCAGCATAGGCGCCGCCGAACTTGCCAACCCAAAACTCCTCTTGCTCAGTCGCAAAAGTCATGAACCTTTTCCTCACCATCCGCCGCCTCGACGCCGGATCGCGGCCAGCGCGCGGTTCAACTCCCGCGAGCGCACGAACGAAGCTCCCGCCCCCGCTGGCGCCGCCACGCCTCTATTGAGTAGCACTCGGGCCTGCCTTGCGATCGGTTGCGCCGAACCGAACGCGCTTACGACGCCTCATACCCCGACGCCACAGTCTCGCTAAGTCGAGGCATTCGGTAAAAGCTGCGCTTCGGGCTGCAGAAGAGATTGTAACGAATCACATAGTAGATGGCCGCAAATCCGTCCCACGCCGTGATTTTCTTGCCTTCTTCGTATGTTCTTCCGTAATAACTGATTGGCGTTTCGAAGATAACGCACTTAAGCTTGGCGACTTTTGCCGTGACTTCGATCTCAAAGCCAAACCCTTTCGAATCGATTTTCATCTGCCGGATAATATCTCCACGAAACGCTTTGTAACATGTCTCCACGTCCGTCAGATTGATATTGGTCGCCAGGTTCGACAGGAGCGTGAGGAACTTATTGCCGATATAGTGGTAGAAGTACAACACGCGGGTTGCTTTTCTGACCAGGAATCGCGACCCAAAAACAACGTCCGCCATTCCGCTAAGAATGGGTGCGATCACTCCGGGGATCTCCTGCGGGTCGTATTCGAGATCCGCGTCCTGGACGATCACCACGTCGCCAGATGTCAGCCGGAAGCCGCTTTTCAGGGCCTCTGTCTTCCCTCGATTCTTTTCGTGAGTTACGACCTTGACGCGGCCATCGCGCGCCCTCAACCGATCGAGGATCTCTCCTGTCCTGTCGGTAGAACAGTCATTGACGATGACAACCTCAAGCACCTCAGGCAACCTCAACAACTCATCGACGATCTTTGCCAGAGTCTTTTCCTCATTGTATGCGGGAACTACGACAGAGAGACAAGGTTCGCTCATAACGCTCCTCAGTTTCTGTGATGGCGGCGAAAAATCGCCACGCCGCCAAGATCCTCGTTCGATTTAGCGGAAGGCCGATTAGCGTGCGGCGGGTCTAGGCTTCCACGGGCATACGCACGGGGTTGGCTTTGAAGCCTAGCACCGTTTCATTTAATTCCCGTAACTCCTCAACTGTGAGGAAGTGCGGATTGGCGTCGGAGGAATAGGAAAAACCACGAGGCACTTCCACTCCCTGTTCGCCCAGGCGGTTCACTTTATAATCGACGTCCTTGTCGACAAAACGGATCGAGGGGCGAATAACGAAGTGGTCGTCGAATTCCAGAGTAAGGTGGGAATCATCGGCGGGGCACATGACTTCGTGCACTTTTTCGCCGGGACGAATGCCGATTAACCGGTGCTTGAAATCGTCGCCCATGGCGCGCACCAGATCGAGAATGCGCATGGAGGGGATTTTCGGCACGAACAGCTCTCCTCCCTGCATGCGATGAAAGTTCTTTAAAACAAAGTCGACGCCCCGTTGAAGAGTGATCCAAAAGCGCGTCATGGTGACGTCGGTAATTGGCAGCTCGGTCGCGCCTTCCTCGATTAACTTGATAAAGAACGGAACCACGGAGCCCCGGGAACCCAACACATTGCCATAGCGCACGACCGCGAATCGAGTGCGATGGCCGCCAGCGACGTTATTAGCGGCAATGAAGAGCTTGTCCGAGCACAACTTCGTCGCGCCATAGAGATTGACCGGATTCGCGGCTTTGTCGGTGGAAAGCGCAATGATGTAATGAACCTCGTTTTCAAGCGAAGCGGTTACGACATTCTGCGCTCCCTCCACATTGGTCTTGATGCACTCCATCGGATTATATTCAGCCAGCGGCACATGTTTGAGAGCGGCTGCATGGATGACGATATCCACCCCCCGCATGGCCTGAGTCAAACGGCGCAAATCCCTCACGTCGCCGATGAAATAGCGCATTTGCGGAGCGTTAAATCTCTGCGCCATTTCATACTGCTTCAGTTCATCGCGCGAATAGACGATGATGCGCGCGGGCTTGTAACGCGCAAGCAGAGTTGCAATGTACATCTTCCCGAACGACCCGGTTCCACCCGTAATCAGGATTGATTTTCCGTCGAACACTTGGCCTCCTGGCGGCTAGAAGTACGCTGGTTAATTGACGCTGGCGATTCGCACCGGAAGCGCCAGCGTATGGGGGCAATGAAAACGTGACTTACGCTTGCGAATTCGTCATTTCTC
>JASHUH010000503.1 GCA_030040115.1 Acidobacteriaceae bacterium
ACGACCGCAGCTTCGCGGTTGTGGATGCACTGGTCGAGATTGCTGACGCGCACCACTCCACCCCGGCCCGCGTAGCTCTGGCATGGCTGTTGGCGCAGCCCGCTGTGACTGCGCCCATCGCTAGCGCCACCAGCGACAGCCATCTCGACGACCTCGTCGCCGCCGCCTCGCTCGAACTCGACCCGGTCGGCATCGAGCGGCTCAATGAAATCAGCGCTCCGGTGGCCGCTTAAACGGACCGCTGCTAAAGAACGATCACCGGGCTTCCATCCGCGGTCTCGTGCTTGACGGCTTCAAGAGCGCGGTTGGCCTCATGGAGCGGGAACGCCGTCACGGCCTGGTGAAAATCGAGCGTGCCGGCCAAGGCGAGAAAATCGCGCGCATCCTGCCGCGTCATGTTGGCCACGCTGCGCAGTTGTCGTTCGCCCCACAGCAGTTTGTCGTAATCGAATGCGAGAATCTGGTCCAGGTGGATGGCGTTGATCGCCACCACTCCTCCCTTGCGCAACGCGGCCAACGCGCTCACCACCACCTTGCCGCTGGGCGCGAAGGTGATGGCGCGATCGAGTTCCACCGGCGGCTTGGCGTCTTCGTCGCCCACCCATGTCGCGCCGCGCGCTTCCGCAGCTTGGCGGTGCGCCTCGCCGCGCGTCACCACGTACACCGGGCAATCCCAAGCCTGGAGCACGCGAATAGCCAGCGCTGCCGAGCTGCCGAAGCCGTACAGCCCCACGCGCTCCCCGCGCTCCACGCCCGCGACACGCAGGCTGCGGAAGCCGATGATGCCCGCGCACAGCAGTGGGGCGATGCGCGCCGCTTCCATATCATCCGGCAGCGGCGCCGTGAAATCCGCGCGCGCCGTCGCGTACTCCGCATAGCCGCCATTCACCGTGTATCCGGTGAAGACGGAATGGTCGCACAGGTTTTCCATTCCGTGGCGGCAATACCAGCAGTCTCCGTCCACGCCGCCCACCCAGGAAACGCCCACGCGCGCTCCCAGAGGCAAGCTCGCCGTGGCGCCACCTAGCACCTGGCCCACAATCTGATGACCGGGAATGATGCGCGGCTGGATGGGCGCAAGATCCCCTTCCACGATGTGCAGATCGGTGCGACACACGCCGCAAGCCTGCACCTTCAACAACACTTCCCCAGGGCGCGGCTCGGGCATCGGCCGCTCTTCCAGGGAGAGCCACTTGCCGGGAGTGCTCGAAGCCGAATCGTAAACCGCTGCGCGCATGCTCGCTCCAGCTTTCCGCGCCTTCTTGCGCTCCGGAACGGCGTCTTGCCGGAAATGGCCCACCGAGCCCAGAAAAAGCGCGCCATCCTCCCCCCAGGCGGATGGCGCGCTTTTCAAACCAGGTTCAGCTTCAAGGCCATAGCCAAGCTGAAGCTTGGGTTTTAGTAGAGCCGGAAGTTGACTTCGACGGTAATCATGACCGGAACCGGCGTTTTGCCATCCTTCATGGCGGGCTTGAAGCGATATTGGCGAACGGCTTCAAGAGCCTTTTCGTCCAGCCCCATGCCGAGCGGCCGAACCACGTGCGGATCCACCGGATTGCCGTGCGCGTCCACAATCATTTCAATCAGGCAAACGCCCTGATACTTGGCCCGGCGCGCTTCGTCGGAGAACTCGGCCTCCACCGTGTTGAGGGGCACGGGCGCTGAAATTCCGCCCCCCACGCGGTAAACGCCCCCGCCTACGTTCCCACCGTAGCCGGGTCCATAGCCATTGCCTTGGCCCGAACCCAGTCCGCCGCCACTCCCGGTGCCCATGCCGCCGCCGCTGCCGGTGCCGTTGGAAAGCACCACGTTCGCGGAGCTCTTCATGCCGATGTTGGGCAGCGTCGGATTGTCAGGCAGTTGAATGTTGTTCTGCACGTTGATGGCTGCGGGAATGGGAATTTTCGGATTATCGAAGGTCTGCACCTGCGGCGGAACGATGGGATCTTTTTCGATCTTGGGCAGCTTGCCTTTGCTGGCTTCGATGAGGCTGCGGTCGCCTCCGCCTCCGCCTCCGCCGGCCTTGTTCATATCTTTGGGGGCCTTCCACTCCCCCACGTCGATATTCATGGCCTGAAGCTGGGGCCGGGCGGCTTCAATGACTTTTCTGACCCCGAAGATCAGAATCAGAACCAGGATGATGCCGTTGACCGTGGTCGAAATTCCGATGGCCCAGGGGTTGGGCTTGACCGCCATGCGATCGGGAACCGGGATGGGCGTCGAAGTAAGCTGCAGCGGCGGGAGCTTCTGGGGAAAGAAAACATCGCGGATGCTCTCCCACAGGTCGGTCCAGATGGGTTTGTCTTCAAACGCCTTGCCGAGCAGGGCGTCAAGCTCGTGCCCCGTGCCGGCTTCGGATCGCGGCTCCGTTTCCACCTGTGTCAGAAGTTCGTTTGGCATAGTGATTGCGGGTTCGGTCCCCTTCGCCCGTTCGGGCGGGAGCGCGCCCGAAAACAGGCCCATCGATCCATTATGCTTGATCGCGCCGAACTTTGTCTCGGCGTCGGCTATGCGGTTGTGAGCCTGATTCTCCAAAGGCTCATATTCTGGCCTCTCGAGCGCTCCCATAAACAATAGACGCCTTTCTTGGACGGTTTGTTACCTCGAAAAACCTGATCCGCCGTTTACACTGAAAAATGGACTAATTTGCATCACCGACGGAGCACCGATGCCCTCAACGCCTGACCTGAAGGCGACGCTTACCCTGCCCCAGACGGCTTTCCCCATGAAGGCCAACCTGCCGCAGAACGAACCGCACCGGCTCGCCCGCTGGGCGTCCCTGGGGCTCTACGAGGAGTTGCGCAAAGCCCGCCGCGGCCGTCCCACCTATCTTCTCCACGACGGCCCGCCTTACGCCAACGGGCCCATTCACCTCGGTCATGCCCTCAACAAGGGGTTAAAGGATTTTGTGGTCAAGTCAAAGGCCATGGCCGGATTTGACGCTCCCTACGTACCCGGTTACGACTGCCATGGGCTGCCCATTGAGATCAAGGTCGACGAAAAGCTGGGCCACAAAAAGCTGGAAATGCCCGCCCCCGCAGTGTTGGAGGCGTGCCGGGCCTACGCGCAAAAATACGTCGATCTGCAAACCTCCCAATTCCAGCGCATCGGCTGCTTCGGCCGCTGGGCGGCGCCGTACAAAACCATGGCCCGCGGCTACGAAGCGCGAACGCTGGAGGCTTTTTACGGATTTCTGGAGAAGGGATTCGTTTATCGCGGGCTGAAGCCTGTCTACTGGTGCATGCATGACCGTACTGCCTTGGCCGAGGCAGAGGTCGAATACCAACAGCATACCAGCCCTTCGGTGTTTGTGCGCTATAAATTAACCTCCGATCCGGCGGCTATCGCTCCCTCGCTGGCGGGCCGGAATGTGGCCACGATTATCTGGACCACCACGCCATGGACGTTACCGGCTTCGCTGGCTGTCGCCTTTCACCCTGACTTCGAGTACGTGGCGCTGGCGGCGGGCGAGGGCCCCGACGCCCCGGTCTACATCATTGCCGCGGCGCTGGCCGAACAGGTTGCGGCAGCGTGCAAACTGAGTCCCACAACCGAGCTGGCGCGCTTCAAAGGAGCGGCGCTCGACCGCGTGACTTTTCAGCATCCCTTTCTGGACCGCAACGTCCTGGGAGTGCTGGCCAGCTACGTTACATCCGACACGGGCACGGGGGCGGTGCATACGGCGCCCGCCCATGGCGCCGACGACTTCGCCACCGGCCAGCGCTATGGGCTCGACCCCACTTCACGCGTGGACGCAGGCGGCCACCTGCACGTCGATCCCGCCGCCTGGCCGTTTGCTGCGCCGCCGGCGTTCGAGGGCAAGAAGGTGTGGGCTGCCAATCCCATCATCGTGGCCATGCTCGAGGAACGCGGCGCTTTATTGGGTGGCGGCGAGCTGGAGCACGCTTATCCGCACTGCTGGCGCTGCCACCACCCCGTCATCTTCCGCGCCACCGAGCAGTGGTTTATTTCCCTCGAAACCCCGGTGAAGTCAGCCCAGGGCCAGGAAAAGACTTTCCGGCGTCTGGCCATCGAGGAGATCGACAAGGTGAAATGGGACCCGGCATGGGGCAAGGAGCGGATCACCAACATGATCGCCACTCGTCCCGACTGGTGCATCAGCCGCCAGCGCATCTGGGGCGTGCCCATTGCAGTGTTCCTGTGTGAGACGTGCAATCAACCCATCATTGATCCGAATCTGAACCGGAAAATTGTCGACCTCTTCGAACGCGAGGGGGCGGAGGCGTGGCACACCAGCGACGTGGCCGCGCTCGCGCCCGCCGAAGCCCGTTGCGCGGGCTGCGGCAGCCAGGAATTCCGCAAGGAAACCGACATTCTCGACGTCTGGTTTGACTCCGGCGTGAGCTGGATGGCGGTTTGCGAGGCCGATCCGGATCTGGCGCCAATTTACTCGGCTTTCCGGAACGGACAGGGTGGCGAGCGCCCGGAAGTCTTATATCTGGAGGGCGGCGATCAGCATCGCGGCTGGTTCCACTCGTCGTTGCTGACCTCGGTGGCGCTGCGCGGGCGCGCGCCGTATTCGCACGTAGCCACGGCGGGCTGGACGCTCGACGAACTGGGCCGCGCCATGTCCAAGTCCCTCGGCAATGGCGTCGATCCGGTCGATATTGCCAGCCGCATGGGGGGCGAGATTGTCCGCCTGTGGGTGGCCTCGGTGGACTTCAGGGAGGATATGGCGGCCAGCGAAAACCTCATGGCCCGCTGCGCCGAGATTTACCGCAAGTTGCGCAACACCTTCCGCTTTCTGCTCGGCAACCTGGCGGGATTCAACCCGGCGAGGGATGGGGTAGGGGAGCGGGAGCTCCTACCGCTGGATCGTTACATGCTGGCCCGCACGCGCGAGCTCGTCGAGAAAATCGTCGGGCCGGATGGGAGGAGCGGCTGGTATGGAGCTTTCGAGTTCCATCGCGTGTACCAGGCGGTGAACGAGTTCGCCATCGTCGATCTGAGCGCCTTCTATCTCGACGTGCTCAAGGACCGCATGTACACCTTCGCGCCTACGAGCTTGGCGCGGCGCTCGGCGCAGACGGTGCTGTGGCGGATCACCGAAGCGCTGGTGCGACTGGTCGCGCCGATTCTCAGCTTCACTGCGGACGAGGTTTGGGAGCACCTGCCCGAAGTCGAGGGACGCGAAGCCAGCGTGCATCTGGCGCTGTTTCCCAAGCCGGAGGAAGTCTTCTCCGAAATCCCTGACTTAACTCTGGCCGAATGGAAGCCCCGATTTGCAATCCGGGA
>JASHUH010000504.1 GCA_030040115.1 Acidobacteriaceae bacterium
AGGAGCAGATTGTGGAGCTGCTGCGGAGGGCTTTGGCCGATCGGGAGCGCGGACTCGGGGCCCTCGATCTGGCTGCGGACGAGGACGCCCTGGAGCTGATCGCCGGCTACTCGAGCGGCGATTGCCGCAGCGCCTACAACGCCCTCGAAGTCACCGCCCAGCTCGTGACTGCCTCAACCGGTTCAGGCGTATCCACCGAATCCGAAGGCTCGAAGGGTACGGGCTTCAGCCCGTTCAATGAATCCGCTCAGACGTCCGCGGCTTTAACCCCTGAGGAACCCTCCGGCCGCCGCATCACCAAGGCCATCGCCGCCGAAGCCGTGCAGAAGCGCGTGCTCCTGTACGACAAATCCGGCGAGGAGCACTATAACCTCATCTCCGCGCTGCACAAAAGCGTGCGCAACTCCGACCCCGACGCTGCGCTCTACTGGCTGGCGCGCATGTTCGCCGCCGGCGAAGACCCGCTCTATCTGGCGCGCCGCATCGTGCGCATGGCCATTGAGGACATCGGCCTGGCCGCGCCCGAGGCGATGAACCTCTGCCTCTCGGCCAAAGACGCGTACGACTTTCTCGGCTCGCCCGAAGGCGACCTGGCGCTGGCCGAGGCGGTTGTCTATCTCTGCCTCGCGCCCAAATCGAACTCCGTCTACGCGGCCTACGGCGCGGTGCGGGACGACATCGAGCGCACACGGCAGGAACCGGTTCCGCTGCATCTGCGCAACGCCCCCACGCGCCTGATGAAGGAGCTGGGCTACGCGGAGGGCTACCGCTATGCGCACGACGAAGAAGGCAAAGTGGCGGACATGGATTGCCTGCCCGATTCGTTGAAAGGGCGGAGTTACTACCAGCCCACGCAGGAGGGGCGCGAGAAACAGTTGGCGGCGCGGTTGGAGGAGATACGGAGGATTAGAGCAGGCAAGCGCAAACAAACTTGAAAATGCCTGGGGAGGCTGATCGTCATTCTGTCACCTTTTGCCGTAAGATCCGCTTATCGAGCTCCAGGTGCGGACTGAGGACTTTGCTATGAAGCGAATTGCCAGGGAATCAGTGATTGTAATTGCAATTGTGTTGGTCCTGACCGTAATAGTCTTGCTGGTTGCGCAAGGACGGCTCTTCCCGTGGGCTCTTGCAAGGAGTCCATTTGCAAAACCGGTCGGCGATGGGTGCTTTTACATGTGCCTGCCTGGCGTGATCGTCGCATTGTCTATTTGGGGCTACTACGCTGAACGGACAATGATGAGCGATCTCCTTATCGTTGCCGTGAACACCGTCCTCTACTCGACGCTCCTTATTCTGCTCCTGAGCGGACTCCATCGTAGGCGCCGGGCGCCTCGACCATGACTGCCAGGTGTCTCGGGTCCCGAATCCGGGGGCTTGGGAAGCACCTACCTCAACCGGTCGGCTTTGTCGGGGTCCTGGGCACCGGCCTTCCGCGCCCTTTGCATCGCTTCGCGCGCGATGCGGCCTGCCTGGTTCATGCGCTCGATGGAGCGGATTTTCTCCGGCCAGGTTTGCGACTTCAGATACGCGCGCATTGCAGCCTTCGCCCGCGCGTTAAACGCGGTCTTTTCAGCGTCGATCTTGAGCGCGTCTTCCGTCATTTTGTTCCGCCCCTCGCACTTTCGAGAACTCGATTCAGCCGGTCGGAGAGCCCGAAGCGCGCGGCGAGCGCGGAAAGCGCCTCCAAGTCGACTTCGTTTTCTTCAAGAAACAGCATAACGCGGGCATAGTCCTTGCTCCTCCCCGTTTGCAGAGCGATGGCGCACAGATGTTGCGCCGAAAACACCCGCGTGGGGACTCCGTCATAATCCGTGTCGACCGCCTCGCGGATCGCCTCGGCGATGAGGACATTGGCATCGGTCAGAATCTGCACCGGCCATTTTTCGAAGCGAACGTACTCGCCTTCGACCCGTCCGCCCTGCGCTTTGAGCGCGTTATAGACGGGAGTCAAGATGACCAGCGGCCCGGATGATTCCGGAAGGAAAACGAAGACGTCCAAGTCCTCGGTCTGCATGGCTGGAAGATAAAACGACGCGCCGATGGCGCCGCCGATCGCATAGTTTTCGATCACATGATCGGCGACGAGGCGATTCATCGCTTTCAGCGCAGCCTGCAAGGCATTCCTCCCAGCGCGAATAGGATAGCCCGGACCTGACCGCTATTCCCACGGATTGACCACCCACTTCGCAATGTCTTCAAAGTGCCTCACATTCCGTGTGGCCAGCGTGGCGTGATTGGCCAGCACAATGCCGGCGATCATGGTGTCGCGCGGGTCGCCGGGGCGGCCATGCACCTTGCGCGCCGCGGCCAATTCGGCCGCGCGTTGAGCCGCGGCGTGATCGAAGCTCGCAATGCGCTGCTGAATCGCCTCGGTAAGCCAACGTTCGAACGAAGCCGTGAGCGTCGATCGTTTGCTTCCCGCCGGCATCAACTCCAATCCATAGCGAATTTCGTAGACGGTGATTGAACTGGTCCAGATCGATGGGCCGGGTTGGTGGTCCAGCCAGAAGGTTACGTTTTTGTCCGGCCTCGGAAGCATGATTTCCGAAATTACGTTCGTATCGAGAACGATCATGACTTGAAATCCGGTATTTCCATGCGTATTCCGCGGATTTCCTGGATCGGTTCGTCAAGGAAAACGCCTCCGCCGCTGAACATCGCCACCGAGGCCGTGCCGAAACCGACGGCCGGAGGTAACTTTTCATTGAGCGCGTCGCGCAGAATCTCGCGCGCCTCGGCTTCCATGCTGCGGCCATTGCGCTTGGCGCGGCGCTGCAGGCGGGCTTTGAGCCGGTCATCGAGATTGCGAACCAGGATCTGCGCCATCGGCCCTCCGTTGCTATCATGATAGCACTTTGACCGGCGGAGGGCGCGAGATTGGCGATCCTGCCTGCCCAGCGTACACTGAGGGCGTCGGGCGAGCCAGCGCGGGTCCCAGCGCTCAGTCGCCAACCAAATGAATACGGGTTCGGCGCCCGTTGTGGGGCCACATCCAGCCGGGGCGCGAGCCATCCAACGGAGGACAACGTGAAAACCAGCGCGCGCAATCGGTTTCAAGGCAATATCGCCGCCATCACCAAGGGTGCGGTCAACTCCGAGGTGACGCTCCAAGCCGAGGGCGGCGCCGAGATCGTGGCCATCATCACCAACGAAAGCGTGGAGCGCCTGGGCCTCGCCGTCGGCAAGCCTGCTTATGCGCTCATCAAAGCCACCTGGATCGTCCTCGGCAAAAACCTCGACCAAGCCCGGCTGAGCACGCGCAATGTGCTCTGCGGTACCGTAGAAACGGTGCACGACGGCGCCGTGAATGCCGAAGTGATTTTGAAGCTGGCCGGCGGAGAGACCATCACCGCCATTCTCACCGAGACCAGCGCCCACGCCCTCGGGCTTGCGGCCGGAGAACCGGCCTGCGCCGCCTTTAAAGCCTCTCACGTGATCCTCGCGGTAGACTGAAGACCCGGGCGCCGGACGGCCTGAACCTCCATGAAAGCAGCCATTCTCACCGTAAGCGACAAAGGCCATCGTGGTGAGCGCGAAGACCACAGCGGCCCGGCGCTGGCCTCGTGGCTGGCGGAGCGCGACGTGGAGGTGGTCTACACCCGGCTGCTTGCCGACGAAGCCGGCGCCATCTCGGCGCAACTCATCGACTGGGCCGACGGCGCCGCCTGCGACCTGATCCTGACCACGGGAGGCACCGGCGTCTCTCCGCGCGATGTGACGCCGGAGGCCACGCGCGCCGTCCTTGAGCGCGAAATTCCCGGCATCGGCGAAGCCATGCGCGCCTCGAGCCTGGCCAAAACACCCTTTGCCATCCTTTCGCGCGCGGTGACCGGGGTGCGCGGGCAAACGCTGATCGTGAATCTGCCGGGAAGTCCGGCGGGCGCCGTCGAGAACCTCGCCGCCGTGTGGCCGGCGGTAAAACATGCGGTCGGCAAAATTCAAGGGGGTACGAGCGACTGCGCTCCAGCCGCGGCGCGCCCATTAAGGCGCGCATAGACGCATCAGCGCGTGGCCGCCCACACATGGTAGCTGTTGAACAGGAATTGTCCGCCCAAAATCAGCAGCCATACCCAGAGCACAAAGCGCAGCGGCCGGCGCGGAACGCGCGTGCTCAGCAGGGTGCCGCCGATGGCTCCAGCGGCGCCCCCGGCTATGAGCTGTAACAATAACCCCGGGTCGGCGCTGAATGACAGCCAGTGCGCGCCGCTGCCGATGAGCGAAACCAGAAAGCCGAAGGCGATGTCGGTGCCCACCACCTGCGCGGGAGGCAAAGGCGTGAGGCTCAGCAACGCGGCGCTACCCAACGCGCCCGCGCCCGCTGAAGAAAAACCCACTTCCGCGCCCACCGGAAACATGAGCCACGCCAGCAGCGGGCTGCGATCGCGGGCATTACGGTCCTGCCGCATGGGGCGGAAAGAATAAGCAATTTGCCAGCTCGCCGTCAACACCAGAATTGCGCCGAGAATGGCGTCGAGCGTGTTTTCCGAGCCCGCAGTCGCCAAACCGCGCAAGCACAGCGCCCCCAGCAGAACCCCGGGCACGCCGCCAAGCAGCATGTAACCGAGCGTGCGCCAGGCTACGTTGCGGTGCGCGATTTGCGCCGGCACAAGAATCAGCTTGACCGCGGCGGCGAACATCAGTCCGATGCCCACCGCGATGTGCGCCGGCACTTTCAAAAACAGCACCAGAATGGGCACCGTAATGGTGCCTGCGCCCACTCCGGTCAGCGCGATAAACAGCGCAATCACGAATCCGATGACGTATTGCATGGTCCGTTCGTAGTTCTCAGTTCTGTCAGTTCCTAGTTCTCAGTTCGTAGTTCCTGATTCCTCGTTCTCAACTCCCAGCTCCTAGTTTTCGATCGGCGGAACCGATCTGTGAACTG
>JASHUH010000505.1 GCA_030040115.1 Acidobacteriaceae bacterium
GTGGAGGAACGATCTGGGAAGAAAGGCGTGACGACGAGGAGCCAAAAAAGCGAAAAGAGCCTGGCGCGGCGGGTTTCGCCGGCGGGCGTCGAGCCCCGGGGGCCCAAAAGCTTGGGCGTCTAAGACTAAACTCCTCGTTTTCAGGTGTATACGTCCTTTTTCCCGCGCCTACACATACACCAACACCACCGCGCGCATCTTACTTTTTATAGGGAGGGAACGATGCACCGGTTTCGCATGCGGCTGATTCTCGCCCTGATTGCGAGCGTGACGCTGGTCTCTGTTGCCTCCACATACTTTGATGTATTGGCGCACCGTCACGTTTTGCGCACCGAACTGGAACGGAGAACGAAATGGATGGGGATGAGCATCGTCCCCGACGTCCAGAGCGCGGTGCGCACCGGCGATCCTTCCGCGCTTTCGGGGCTGATGGAGCTTTTGAAGAGCGGAACCGGCGCGCTGGGGCTAGCGGTTTACGACCTCCACGGACATCTTTTGGCCAGCTCGGGCCCGCCGCAGGTGATGAAATCGCTGAACCCCGAACAGATTCGGAAGACCCTTCAAAAACAAGAGGAAATCAGTAGTTTCGGGCAGAGACACGGCTTGGAATGGCTGGAGGAGGCTTTCCCGCTTCGCGAAGGCAACGTGGTGTCGGGTTCGATGGTGATCCTGTCCGACGCCCGATATATTCACGACGAAGGCATGGCGCTTTGGCGGCGCAGTTTCTGGCGCATTGTGGCGCTGGTGGTTCTCATCGTAGCCATCACCGTGGGCATGGTGAGCTGGTTCCTCACGCGGCCGATCAGCCGCATTGCGGAGCGCATTCGGAGCTTGAAAACCGGCAGCAGCGCCAAGTCTTCCGAGCCGGGCGGCGGCGAATTGAGCGTCTTCACCACGATGGCTCGTGAAATGGAGGACATGGCGAATAACCTGAAGGCGGCGCGTGCGGCGGCGGCCACCGAAGCGCGCCTGCGCGAAGCCGGAGAGCACTGGTGGACAGCCGGCAGGCTGGCCTTGCACATGCGGAACCGCGCCGGTTCCAGCCGCATCTTCGTGGTGTCGAACCGCGAGCCTTACATGCACGTGCGCCATTCCCGCCTCACCGAATGCGTGGTCCCGCCCAGTGGTTTGGTGACCGCTCTCGAACCGGTGCTGCGCGCTTGCGACGGCGTTTGGGTGGCGTACGGCAGCGGCAATGCCGATGCGGCGAACGTGGACGAGTTTGACCGGCTCCGCGTTCCACCCGACGAGCCTCGCTACACCTTGCGCCGCGTTTGGCTCTCGGAAGAAGAAGAGTCCCAGTACTATGATGGGTTCGCCAACGAAGGATTGTGGCCCCTCTGCCATATCGCTCACACCCGTCCCATCTTCCGCGCCAGCGACTGGGAGTGCTACCAGCGGATCAATGAGCGGTTCGCCAACGCTCTGCTCGAAGAGATGAAAGACGATACGGAGCCGGTGGTGTTTGTGCAGGATTACCACTTTGCGCTGCTGCCGCGGCTGGTGAAGAAAGTTCGCCCCGATGCGCGGGTGGCGATTTTCTGGCACATTCCCTGGCCCAATCCCGAGGCATTCGGCATCTGCCCCTGGCAGGATGAACTGCTCGATGGGCTTCTGGGCGCGGATCTGATCGGCTTCCACATTCCTACGTACTGTCACAATTTTCTCGCCACCGTCGATTCCGTGCTGGAAGCGCGCACCGATCGCGAGCACCTGACGACGCAACGCCATGGACACGTCACCACGGTCAGGCCGTATCCGGTGAGTGTGGCCTTCAGCGGCGCCGTGCGCGACCTGGTTTCAGCCGGCGATGCCGAAGCCGAGGAACTTAAGATAGAGGAGCAGACGCCCACCGAACGGGAGCGGCTGCTGAGCGAATTTGGAGTCCATGCCGAATGCCTGCTATTGGGCGTGGACCGGCTCGACTACACCAAGGGAATCGTGGAACGGCTCATGGCCATTGAACAACTGCTCGAGGAGCGGCCTGGTTATCACGAGCGGCTTACCATGGTGCAAATCGCCGCCCCCAGCCGCACCCGCATTCCCAGCTATGCAGCGCTGCGCTCGCGCGTAGAGGAGATGGCTGCGAGCATCAACGATCGTTTTGAGACCCCGGGGTGGAAACCTGTGGTGCTGATTGAGCGGCAATGTAGCCACGAAGAGGTCAGACGCTGGTACTGCGCAGCGGATCTTTGTCTGGTTACCTCGCTTCACGACGGCATGAACCTGGTGGCCAAGGAGTTTGTCGCCGCGCGTGACGACGAAAACGGCGTGCTGGTGCTGAGCAAGTTCACCGGCGCCGCCGTCGAACTGCGCGAAGCGCTGATGGTCAATCCGTACGACATTGGCGGCGTTGCCGAAGCCATTCACATCGGTCTGGACATGAATCACGCCGAGCGCCGCCGGCGGATGCGTCGCATGCGGCGCCAGGTGATGGAGCACAACATTTACTTTTGGGCGGCGAGCATCCTCGGCGACTTGCGTGAGCTGCGTCTTGAACAACCTGACGGCGCCGGCGCGAGCCGCTTTGCGTCTCCCAATGGCGGCGGCGAGCCCGCAGCGGTGGAACAAGTTTTCGAGCCCGAGCACGCTGCGATGACTGCTCCGTCAAGCAGGCGGGCGACCCAGCACGGATCGCGAAGCCTGGCCTAGACGATGTTCGACCGCGGGCGGCTTTACGCCGCCTGAGGCATGGAGATAAGCAGCGAATGAGCCTTGAAACGGTAATGGCGCCGCACACCGAAGGGGCTTCCGCTTCCGAAGCGGAAGGGCGGCTGGAGCGGTTTTTTCCCGCATTCGAGGGCGGACGGGCGCCGTTGCTGCTGCTCGATTACGACGGGACGTTGGCGCCGTTTCAGGTGGACCGCTTCAAGGCCGTGCCGTGGCCCGGGGTGAGGGAACGGCTGAACGCGATCCAAAAACAGAAA
>JASHUH010000506.1 GCA_030040115.1 Acidobacteriaceae bacterium
TATGGGCGAATCATTCCTCCGTGGATGCTGAAACTGCCCCGGCTGGGGTGCGTGAACCTGCATGCCTCGCTGCTGCCCAAATATCGCGGCGCGGCGCCGATTCAATGGGCCGTGGCGATGGGCGACGCGTACACCGGGAACACCACCATGCTGCTTGAAGAAGGGCTGGATACGGGGCCGATCCTTCTTCAAAAGACGGTGGAGATCGGGCCGAAACAGACGGCGGCGGAGCTGTTTCCGATTCTGGCGGCGGCGGGGGCGCCGCTGGTGCGGGAGACGTTGGCCGGACTCGCTGCGGGAACCCTGAAGCCGCAGCCACAGAACCATGAATTCGCCACGTTTGCGCCGCTGCTTGACCGGAAAGACGGGCGCATGGATTTTGCGGCCCGCAGCGCGACGGAGCTTTACAACCGGTGGCGGGGGTTCCAGCCGTGGCCGGGGGCGTTTACGACGTTGAACGGCAAGAAGCTGATCGTGCATCGCATGGCGGTGGCGGGTGAGTCTGGGTTCGGCCTGTTACGGCGCGCGCAGCCCGGAGAAATGCAGGTGGAGAACGGGCGGCTTTTCATCGCCTGCGCCGAGGATACGTGGCTGGAGTTGGTCGAAATGCAGTTGGAAGGCAAACGGCGGTTGCGCGCCGCAGAGTTTTTGCGCGGAATGCCGGTGATCGCCGGCGCACGCCTGGGTTGACGGCCGTGGATCGAGTTTCTCCGGCGCGGAGGGCGGCCTTCGATGTGCTGATGGCCGTGGAGCGCGGGCAGGGACACTCGGATGAACTGCTGCGAGAAGAAGCGGTAAGCGCCCTCTCGGGCGCCGATCGGAATCTGGCCACGGCGCTGGTGCTGGGCGTGCTGCGGTGGCAGATATCCCTCGATGAACAAGTCAGGCGTTTCCTGAAACGGCCGGGGGCGCGGTTGGATGCGGAAGCGCGGATTGCGCTGCGCATGGGGGCTTTTCAGCTTGGGTATCTGGATCGCGTGCCGGATCATGCGGTCATTGATGAGAGCGTGGAGTTGGTGAAGCGGGCCGGGCATCGCTTTGCGGCGGGAATGGTGAATGCGGTGCTGCGGAAGTTGAGCGGCGCGCCGCCGCACTCGGCCTATGCGGAGGAAGCCGCCACGTCGCTGGCGCTGGCTTCGGCGCATCCGGCGTGGATGGTGGAGCGATGGGCCGGTTTTTACGGCCTCGATGCGGCGCGAGGGATTTGCGCACATGGGCAAGAACAGCCACTGGCCAGCGTGCGTAAGGTGGATGCGGAGGTTGAGCCGGAGCTTGCGGGTGCGGGAGTCGAACTGGCGCCTGGAAAATTGCTGACCGGCGCGCGGTCAGTGCTCGTTGGCAACGTGACGGCGACGGCGGCGTTTCGTGAGGGACGAGTGCGGCTGCAGGACGAGGGGTCGCAGTTGATTGGCGAGATTGCGGCCTGGGCGGCTGAAACGAGCGGGCGGAAGGCGGAGAAGATTTTGGATTGTTGCGCGGCGCCGGGAGGCAAGACGCTGATTGTTGCGGAGCGAAGCCCCAAAGCTCGGATTGTGGCCTGCGAGGCGAACCCGCGACGGCTGGCGATGCTGCGCGAGAGGCTTGCCGGTTGCGGCGAACGCGTGGAGTGCAGGCTGGCGGATGCGGCGGCGTTGAACGTCGATGGGGAATTCGATGGGTCGCTGGTGGACGCGCCATGCAGCGGCACGGGGACGCTGGGGCGCAATCCGGAGATTCGCCACCGGCTGCGGCAGGAGGACTTGGCGCAGCAGACGGCGCGGCAGCGGGCGATTTTGCGCGCCGCTTTGCGGGCGGTGCGTCCGGGCGGGCGGGTTGTGTACTCGACCTGCTCGCTGGAGCCGGAGGAGAACGAGCAGGTAGTGGCGACAATTTTGGCAGAAGCGGCGAATGTGCGCCCCTTGTCGCTTGCGCCGAGCATCGATGCGCTCTTGCGCAAGGGCATTCTCACGGAGGCCGGCGCGGATCGGCTGCGAGGCTGCGTTACGCCGGAGGGCGCGCTGCGCTTGCTTCCGGGCGCGATCGGGGCCGACGGTTTCTTTGTCGCTCTTATTGAGAGAGTCACTTAGGGAGCGAAAGGCCGAGAGCTCCTTTGCCAGGTTGACGGGGTGCACCTGTTTTTGGCTTATTCCGCTTCCGGGCCCAGTTTGAGCAATGCGTAATCGCGGCCAAGGAGGCCGCAGAGGGCTTCGACGACGAGTTCGTGGTCGGCGCGCTGGGGCAGGCCGGAGACGGTGACGCTGCCGACGATGCCCGCGCCCTCGACGTGCAACGGAAACGATCCGCCGTGAGCGGCAAAATCGGCGATGGAGTGGCCGCGCTCTTCCAGGGTCTGGTTCTTCCGCTTGAGGTCGAGGCCCATGCCGTAGGAGCTGCGATGGTAACGCGCGACCACGTTGCTTTTGCGCCGCACCCATTCGGGATTGTCGGGAGTCGTGCCATCGAGAGCGGCGTAGAAAAGCGGCTGGCCGAAGCGGCGCACGTCAATCACAAGAGCGAGGCCGCGATCGACGGCCATGGCGCGCAAGCGTGAGCCCAATTCCCAGGCCAATTGCGCATCGAGGCGCGGCAAGCGCAGCTCCCGTTCCTGCAATGCGATTTTCTCTAGATCTTCATTCAGTCCCATGCCGTTTGCGACTCCTTTTTGCGGATTCGATTCCCATTTCAATTCTCGTGGGTTGATTGCCGAGAGCGGCGCTCATCGCGCCACAGCGAGGCGCACCATCGTGTTCTGGTCGACGCGGGCGCCGGCGGGCGGCGTCTGCGCGACCACCGCTCCGGAGCGGACTGGAAGCCGGGGCAAAGCAGAGCCGCCGCCGACCGGGCCGATGGGCACATCGATCATGTCGGGCGGCGCGGCTCTGATGCCCACCTTGGCGAGCGCGGCCTGGGCGCTCGCCAACGACCATCCGGTCATGTCAGGCATGACCCAGCCGTTGGCGGTTTCGTTATCCGGCGCCGCTACGAGCAGACTGACGGAGGGCTGCTCGATATCCTGCGCGTGGGCGGGCGGATCCTGAGCAAGCACCGCCCCTTCTGGTGCGCCGGCATCAGGCAGATGCGCTACAGTGCTTACGTCGAGCCCGGCGCGGCGCAGCTCTAGCTCGGCAACGCGCTCGTCATCGCCCACGGTGTCAGGCACATCGACCATTTGCGGCCCCAGGCTTTCCGCCACGCGCACGCGCCACTCGCGGCGCACCACGGCGCCGGCGGGGGGGGACTGAGAGAGAATGTGTCCGGCCGCGACGTCGCCCGAGTAGTAGCGGTTATCGACGTCTAGATTGAGGCCAAGGCCGGCGGTCTCGCTGCGCGCCTGGACCACGGTCATGCCCTTGAGCGCGGGCACCTGCACCTCAGCGCCATGAATCGCGAAGCGCATGGTGACGATCGCGGAAAGAAGAGCAGCGGCTACGAGCACCATGAGCACAGACGCCGCGCGAAAAAAATTGACGATCGATCGGCTGGTCATCATTCCTGGTGGGCTCCTTGGCGACTCACGGCCTGCGGTCTATCGGGTATTATCCGTCATCGGCTCGGGGTGAATGGTGACGCGCTGGACTTCAGGGCAGACGAGCTTAAAGCGGTCTTCGAGGTCGGTGATCACCTGATGGACGCGTTGCAGGATCAAGTCGTCGCGCAGAG
Organism: Acidobacteriaceae bacterium; assembly: GCA_030040115.1. GTDB lineage: Bacteria > Acidobacteriota > Terriglobia > Terriglobales > Acidobacteriaceae > Telmatobacter. The sequence goes on from JASHUH010000506.1 coordinate 3,640, forward strand.
TGCAGTGGCAGGAGAGATCGACGTGTTCGCCGGAGCGGCGGACGGTGATTTGGTGAACGTCCATCACTTCGGGCAGCTCGCGGGCGGCGACGCGCAGGCACAGTTCGATTTTCCGGTCTGCTTCCACAATTTCTTCGGGCTGCTCGATGGTGGCCGGCTCGCTTTCGATGTGGGTGAGGACGGAGTCGATTTCTGGCACGGCGCGCAGGATTTCAGCTTCCATGGCGGTCACGAAATCGTGCGCGGCCAGCAGAGACAAATTTTCATCGAGCTCGAGATGCTGCTCGACGCGCAGACGGCCGTGGTGCGATTGCACGCTGAGCTCATGGATGGAGACGTTGTTGCGGGCGGCAACGGCGCGCACACGGTCGAAGATGCTTTCGGCGCGAGTCTCGCGAGGCACAGTGCGGACGACGACGTCTGCCTGGGGGAGGGTGCGCTGCACCGCTGCGGTGGCTGCCTGCACCAGGCCACCGGTGTGCTCGAAGGTGAAGCGGCGAGGCAAAGCGAGCGTGATGTCGGCGAAGTAACCGGCTCCGGCGCGACGCACGCGGGCCTGCTCGACGGCCAGCACACCGGGAAGCTTTTCGACCTCGCGGACGAGGCGTCGGCGGGTTTCAGCGGGAATTTCGTCCGTGAGCGCGCTGGCCGCCTCATGACCCAGGTGCACGGTCAGGCGCAGGATCAAGACCGAGACCATAACGGCGGCCAGGGGATCGGCGTAGCGCAGCCAGGCGACGCCGAGGCGCGCTCCTGCCCACGTGGCGCCGAGGCCGACGAGCACGGCCGCGGAAGCCCAGATATCCGAGGCAAAGTGGGAGGCGTCGGTGGCGAGAGCGGGACTGCCGGTGCGAAGGGCTACCGCGCGCAAGCGGCGCGAGCGCCAGAGGTCCACGCCGATCGAAGCCGCGAGCACCAGCGCCGGCCAGCCTGCGTGGCGCACTTCGACGGGACGGAAAAAGATGCGCTGCACCGCTTCCCAGAGGATCCAGGCGCAGGAGATGGCCATCAGTCCCGCTTCGGCAAAAGCGGAAAGATTTTCGATTTTGCCGTGGCCATAAGTGTGATCTTCATCGGCGGGCTTATCGCTGACGCGAACAGAAAAAAAAGTGAGCGCGGCGCCGGCGAGGTCGAGTCCGGAGTGGGCCGCATCCGAAAGAACGCCTAGAGAGCCGGAGAAAACGCCGGCGGCCAACTTGAGCAGCGTCATGGCCGCCGCGGCGAGCATGGAGGTGCGCGCCACCTTGCGCTTTTCGGCGGAGACGCCGGCCGCGCGCCAAGAGGAGACGCCGGGCCCCGGCGGATGGGGGAGGGACGCGCTGGATGGGCCTGGGGGCATTTTGTCTCTAGAGTACAGGCTACCTCTGAACTTCAGGCGGACGGACCGCGGTGTATAACCCGGCGATG
>JASHUH010000507.1 GCA_030040115.1 Acidobacteriaceae bacterium
CTCGGCGCCCGCGAGGGCAGCAAAAAATGCGTTGACAACAGCAATCGCTTGCTGTATTCTTCAATCATGACCAACCGACTCCAACCCGCCAGAACGATGGTCTGCACCGGCTGCAGCGTGGCTTGCCAGCGTTTCGGCCACCACCGCAATGGACTCTGCCGCTTCCGATGCCCGCAATGTCGCAAGACGTTTACTGAGCCGCACAGCCGCACGCTGGACACTATGTACATCTCTCAGGATCGCGCCGTGCTCGCCCTGCAATTGCTGCTCGAAGGCAATTCGATCAGGTCCACGGAGAGAATCGCCAACATGGACCGCAACACGATCATGTCCCTGCTCGTGAAGGCTGGGGATCGTTGTGAGACGCTCATGATTTCCAAGATCGTAAACCGGCCCGTCAAGGATGTTGAAGCGGACGAGATTTGGGGATTTGTGGGCAAGAAAGAAGGCCACAAGACCAATAGTGACGGTGACGAATGCGGCGATTGCTATTGCTTTGTCGGAATGGAACGCAACACGAAGCTGGTACTCGCCTACCACGTAGCCAAGCGCACCGCCAAGGCAACCGACACGTTCATCGGCAAGCTGGCCTATGCCACTTCACCCAACTGCCGGTTCCAACTGACAACGGACGGATGGCCTCCTTATGTGACTTCCGTTCCCATGCTGCTCCGGGGCCGGGTCGATTTTGCGACGTTAGTGAAGGTCTACGGCGTTTCCGCCGAGGGCGAGGCCCGCTACAGCCCGCCCGAAGTAATCGATTCTGTTACCACGGAAATCATGGGGCGACCACGGAAGGACCGCATCTGCACATCCCACATCGAACGGCAGAACCTCTCGATTCGTATGGGGATGCGGAGAATGACGAGGCTCACAAACGCATTCAGCAAGAAATGGGAAAACCTTGAGGCGGCTTACTCGCTGTGGTTCGCCTTCTATAACTTCTGCCGTGTGCATAAGACGCTGCGCGTTACTCCTGCGATGGAAGCGCAGATCGCGGACCACCCATGGTCTATTGAGGAGCTATTGTTTTGATGCCCAAAACACGCAGTTATAGCTAAGCAACAAAACTGCGACCGCTACGATTGCAGCAACTAGGTGATTGCTATATCGGACAGCAAAAAGAAGCGCAAAGCACATCCCTAATGCGTCGCAAGTGAGATTCGCGATTTCAGCATGAGTCAACTTCTTGAAGGGCAATCGATCAAGCAGCCGACTCCATAAATCACCTTGGCTTGGCATCTCTTAATTTGATAACAAATACGAGAAAAGTGCCAAATACACAGCATAAGATCGCTGCGGCTGGCTCATAGGGGATGTGCAGGATAAACGAAGCCACAAGTGCACAAAAGCAAATGACCGATACAATGCCGAACCACATGCGATTTCTTCGCAGATTTTTGCGGCGTACATCTTCAAGGATTACGGTTGTCTCATATATGCTAATGCTCGTCTCAATACGAACAGGTATGGTTTCGATCTCCCCGTTGGGTTCAACGGCTTTTTCAGTCTCAAATTCCTTGGAAGAAAAGTTCAACAGGGTAGACGAGGACATTTTCCCTCCTTCAATTGACTCCGCCAGCCGGAGGTGTTCCATGCATTTTTACCTGCGCTGCTTGCTGATTGGCTGCTTGTTGAAAAGCAGCAGCGAGTCCTGGCAACGCGGGCGCAGCTAGTACGATACGGATGTCTGGTTGGTATCCGGGCGGAACCCCGACGGTAGGACGCTCCGGAAAATTGTTCCCGAATTCCAATACGATCTCAGCAGGAGTGACCTTGAAGTTGACGACATTCGCATAGAGTGTCTGCATTTTTAATGCCAAACCCTCAACTTCCTTCGTTTTTGTGGAGCAATAGTATCCAGCTTTGCACTGTCCCGCGTCAAGAGGCTTGAAGTAACATGCATTTCATATTGTGGAATATAGTTCCATCCCTGCTTGCAATCTCAGAAAAATCACCGCATTGAATCAGATGCAGCAACGCACCTGTAAGGACACTACCCATACCCCGAACTGATGATTTCCAGCCAAAGGTAGTAGATGCCAGTGGGGAAAATGGCTACCCAAGCGTAGACCGCCAACCAAAGCCAAAACCAGTGACCACCGCGAATTCCGAGAATTGGGCCAGCCAGCGATTCGTCGTCTCGCATGGCTTTTCCGCTCGCCGTTCCGAGCAGCCCTGACAAGAGCATTAAAACCGCGATTGCCACTAAGAATTGAGTCTGTGATGGCCGGAAGCCAAATAGGGATACTTCGCTGTTCCCATTGCCGGCACCAAGAAGAAGCAGCGAGAGGAGAAGCCCGGACATGAGCAGAGAAGAGATGCCTCCCACCAACAAATGCGAACTCCGGGCGAGGCAGACCGCGATCGCAATTCCAATACCGATTCCAACCGTCCACATCAGATTTTGAGCTAAGAAGTAGTCATTTTGGCTGTGCTCATAAAGGAAATGGAACCCGCTCGACATTGCTCCCGCAGCCGTAAGGCTATACCACAATGCCACGAAAACCGCTGCGATTGGATTCAATCCCCGTGGAAGCGCTGGAGTTGAAACGCCAGTTTCCAGTTCGGATTCCGCGACCATGTACAAGGGCGCTGGGATTTCGTAGTCGTCCATTCTGATTGGCTCCCGGTATGAGCCAAAATTATATAGCTGTGGATGCCGTGATCTGGCCCGCTGCTTGCGCAGCGGATGAATAGCGACACACCATCCCCAAATGGGTTGCTGCTCGTAAACCGGCCTGAAATCTCCGTTAGCCGACGTGAACGCACTTTGAATCAGCAGCTTGCAAGTTTGAAACTTTCGCATGGTGGTGACGTGTTTACGCGCGTAAACGCGCACAGCGCCGTATAGCGCCCAACGTGTAAACGCACTGATAAGCAAAGGTTTCCAGCATACCGGCGCTTGACGGCCAATTTGCAAGGGTGCAAGCTGTTTTTGAGGCGGGTTCCCCATGAGCACTCCCCGCATCCCGGCTCCGTTGCAGTCTCCGGCCTCACAGAAGGACGAAGCACGTCCGGTTTTGCGTGCCAAAACCATTGCAACGAGAGTAACGCCAGAAGAGTTGGCCGAGGTAGAAACTGCCGCCGAAGGCGCGGGAAAAACCGTGGCCGAATGGCTGCGCGAGCTGGCCCTGAAAGCCGCCCGGCAACGTCCGGCAGACCCTACCGAATTGGTGCTGGCCGAGGTCTCGGCACTGCGCTACATGCTCCTGAATCTCTTTCACGCGACCGCCCAGGCCAACGCCGAAGGCAAACATCTGCTGCCCGATTCCGTGGTCAAAATCCGTGACCAGGCGAACGTGCGGAAGCTGGCCGACGCCCGCAAATTGCTCACAGAATTTTTGTCCCAGGAGGGACCGGACGGGGGCAAGCAGTGAGCCGCCCCATGCGTTTTCCGAGCCGGACGGGACGGCTGTTCTGGTTCTTTTTCTGGCTTGCGGTTGGCCCGCTTGTCCTCATCTTCCCGGCTTCGGCAGCAGTTTCGACCTCTGCCAACTCTTCCGGCGTTACCCTGGTTGCAATGGTTTTAGCCCGCAAAACCGAACGCGCTTCGTCCTTCGGAGAAGCCGGAGACTGCAACGGAGCCGGGATGCGGGGAGTGCTCATGGGGGAACCCGCCTCAAAAACAGCTTGCACCCTCCAATTTTGGCCGTCAAGCGCCGGTATGCTGGAAGCCTTTGCTTATCAGTGCGTTTACACGTTGGGCGCTACACGGCGCTGTGCGTGTTTACGCGCGTAAACACGTCACCACCATGCCGAAGTTGCAAACTGGCAAGCTACTGATTCAAAGTGCGTTCACGTCGGTGAACCGAACCAAAGGGCCGGTTTGCCGGCGGCAACCCATTTGGGGGTAACGTGTCCTGCCTCAAGCC
>JASHUH010000508.1 GCA_030040115.1 Acidobacteriaceae bacterium
GGTGTTGTTGTACGAATCCAGCACCTGCAGCTCGTACCCGTCGTCGCCCGGACCCGTCGATGCGAGGAACACGCCGCTGTTGCCGCGCGCCTGCCCGCTGCCGGTAATGTCCTGGGGCACACGCCACTCGATGTGGAGTTGGTAGTTCTTGAAGCGGCGCTTGGTTTCGATGTTGCCCACGCCGTGGGCCTTGTTGACGGTCATCACGCCATCCGAAACAAACCAGCGCGCCGGGGTGTGATCCTGTGCGGAGACCCACTCATCCAGATTCTTGCCGTCGAAGAGAATGATGGCGTCGGAAGGAGGGTCGGCGTCCGTAGCGCCGGGCGTGACCACCGGGGGAACCGGAGCCCAAATCTCCGTTTCTTCGGGTTTGGGCTTGGCTTGTTGCGCGGGCGCCCATGCAGAAAAGGACGCGATGGTGAGCGTCAGGACGGAGGGTGCGAGGAGGTAGGAAATTCGGTTGCTCATAGATCGGAATCGAGCATACACCGAAGGGGGCGGGACGCGTTAGGGGATTCTTTCGCGATCCTGCCTCGGAGGCGCGAGCGGTTGAGAATCGCTGGCGCCTCGCGTTCGCACATATTTCGGGATCGAAATAGCCGCCCGCGAAGAGCTTTCTACACCTGGAGTTGGCGGAATTCTGTGAGCCGGCCATCCGGCGGAATCCAGAGATGCGCTACGCGCTCTTGACTGCTTCTTCTGGATTCACGAGATCCCGAAGTTCCTTGGAAGGTTTGAAATAAGGAACCTTCTTGGCCGGGACCTCGACCCGCGCACCCGTTTTTGGATTGCGCCCAATGCGCGGGTTACGCTGACGAATGCGAAATGAACCAAAGCCGCGAATCTCGATCTTGTCCCCGTTCTGCAGGGCTCCGATCACGGAGCCGAAGATGGTTTCAACAATCACTTCGCCGTCACGGCGGGTCAGGTCCCCCAAGCCGGTTACCTTTTCCACCAGATCTGCCTTTGTCATGTTCGCTTCGCCTCCGCATCTTCCCTAACCGGATTCTGCCCTTGACGGGCAGAAATTGCAAGCCCCCATCCTCAAATTAGCCTTTACACATCAGCAATTTGGCCGGGAATCAAAGGTTGCCCTGACCGTTTCAGTTGCACTACGGCCGGTGCGCTATGATGGCCTAAGCCTCATCCGTGAAAAAGCGCGTCCGGCCGGCGCCGGATCTCGATCGACGCGGTTGCGCTTCAGACTATGCCGTATCCGAGCTACAGCATCGTCATTCCCGCCTTCAACGAAAGCAACCGCATTCCCGCGACGCTCGATTCGGTGGTGAACTGCATCCGCCAGCGGGGCTGGTCGGCAGAGGTGGTTGTCGTTGACGACGGCTCACGCGACCGGACGCCCGAGGTTGTCCTCGATTTCGCCACCCGAGCGCCGGAAGTTCGTCTGCTTCGCAATCCCGCCAACCGCGGCAAGGGTTACAGCGTCCGCTCCGGCCTGCTCCAGGCGCTCGGCGAAGTGGTCATGTTCACCGACGCAGACCTTTCCGCGCCGATCGAAGAAGCCGAGGGCCTATTCGCCGCCATCGCCGGGGGCGCGGATATCGCCATTGGTTCGCGATGGCTCGAACGCGCCCGCCAAAGCATCCGCCAGCCGCTCTACCGGCAATTCTTCGGCCGTTGCTTCAACGCCGTCACGCGCCTCGTCATGGGCTTGCCCTTCGCCGACACCCAGTGCGGATTCAAGGCCTTCACCCGCGCCGCCGCGCAAACCATCTTCCAGCTCCAGACCATCGACCGCTGGGGCTTCGACCCCGAAATCCTCTTCATCGCCCTCAAGCGCGGCTACCGTATCGTCGAGGTTCCCGTAAGTTGGGCGCACGACGAGCGCACCCGCATCAGCTATCTCAAAGACGGCATGCGCATGCTCGAAGATATCGCCATTGTCCGCTGGAGCGCCCTGCTGGGCCGTTACAACAAGGATGTCGAGCACATCCATCGCTCCCTTCTCCGGAAATAGCTCCTCGCCGCCACAAAACCTCTCCTCCGCCCCGTAGCGTGTAAACTTATTCCCGTCCTCCCCCGTCTCTCAAGCCAGTTACCCGACCCTGGCGCCATCACAGCACAGTGTTCGACACCCAAGGAGGTTATTCCATGATTCGCAAACTGGGGATCACGCTTCTGTTTCTTGCCCTCGGCGGCATCAGCGCCGTGGCCGCAGATTTCAATGGCAAGTGGACCGCCGACGTTCAGTCGCGGCGCGGCACGCAGACCCTCACCTTCGATTTTCACGTCGATGGCTCAACCCTCACCGGCAAAGTCACCACCCAACGCGGAGACACCGACATCACCGACGGCAAAGTCGACGGCGATAACATCTCCTTTTCGCAGGTGATGGACTTCAATGGCAATTCAATGACCATCACGTACAAGGGAACGGCCGACGGCGACACCATCAAGTTCACGCGTCAGTTCGGCGACCGCCCGGCAACCGAGTTCGTCGCCAAAAGAGCAGGCGCTCCCGCCCAATAGAACGGCTCGCAGAACCTCAAGCCGCCCCTTCTTCAAGCGGGTGACGTCCAGCGCGATTCCGTGAGTCAATCTTTCACCCGCGCGTCGTCGTCCGCTCTTCAGGGGCCGATGGATTTCCGTCAATCGCGCCAAAGCGCCACGCCGCCGAACAGCCCTTCCTCGTTGGAGACAATCCTGACGTTCTTCGGCAGTTCGAACTCAATCTTCTTGGTGTTGCCGCCGCCTAAGTAGAGACGGTCCCAATTGAAGGTGTGGGCGGTTTGCTGAATTACAAGCTGCAGCAGCTTGTTCCAGTGCTTTTTGCCGAAGTGGTCCAATCCACGCCGGCCAATGTAGTCCTCGTAGGTTTTTTTGCGCCACGGGTGGTGTCCCAGCTCCAGGCCGGGGCAGAGCTTGCCGTCGGTGAACAGCGACGACCCCATGCCCGTGCCCAGGGTCAGGATCATTTCCACCCCCTCGCCCTTGATCGCGCCATACCCCTGAATGGCGGCGTCATTCGCCACTCTCGTGGGTTTCTTCCAGCGCTTTTCGATCTCGCCCTGAAGAGGAAAGTTGATCCAGTTGGGATGCAGGTTGACCGCGGTGTACGTAACTCCGCGCTTGATCACGCCGGGAAAACCCACCGATACGCGGTCAAAACCAGCCAGGGGCGCGCACAGGTCGTCGAGCGCCGCCAGAACCGCCTTCGGCGTCGGAACCGCGGGCGTGGCCACGCGCTCGCGTTCGCACATTGGCTTGCCCTCCGGGTCGAGCAGCATGGCCTTCAGCCCCGAGCCTCCGATATCGATGGCCAGTGTGACCGGCGAACGGGAACTGTTTGCAGCGTGAACGCCGGGTTTGCTGCGTGTAGGTGTCGTGGCGACGTCGGAATCCATCATCAGCATTGAATTGTAATCGGCTGCGGCGCCGGATGCACGCCGCTCTCGCTTGACCATGCATCCAGATCCAGATACGCCCGGTTTCCCCCGCCCATCTCAATCGCGTTTGCGGGCGATTTGCAGCAACGTGGCGTAGTCGCTGGTCACCCTCCCGCCAAAACGCCTCTCGATGAGCTCTTCGACCCCCGCCAGAAGACCGCGGCGCTGCTCCTCAGGCAGCAGGCGATGGTCGGAGTGCGTGTTCATCATGCGCACGTATTCCGCCGCCGTGTAATTCTTGCGCCACAAATAGACGTGGATTTCCGGCGCCTCGAAGAGCCCCGAGGTCAATCTTTCCTCTTCGGTCACGCCAAGCTCGGCAGCCCGGGGGACATGGATACGTTTCTTGATGAGAGCCGGCGCTTCCCTTTCGTAAATTCGTCCTGCGGCGTCAATAAAATCGTCGGACGACCCGTTGCGCACGTGATGATTGCGCCACACCGCCAGCGTGCCGCCCTGGTTCAGCAGCGCCGCAATCCTCTGCTCGCGCGTCTCCCGGTTGAGCCAGTGAAAGGCGCTGGCCGAGTAAACCAGATCGTAGCGCTCCCCCGTGGCCCACGCGTCGAAGTTCGCCACCTCGATCGTCACCCGCTCGAACCGGGCCAGATTCCGCCGCGCGACCTCGGCCATATTCTCGCCCAGTTCCACGCAATGAATGCGGAAACCGCGGCCGGCAAACGCCCGCGTCGCATGCCCGGTCCCGCAGCCGATTTCGAGCAGCCGCGAACCATGCTCAACGCCTGAAAGCGCCACCACATCCTCGAAAACCTCTTCCGGGTACGACGGGCGCATTTGATCATAGAGCTGCGCCACTTCATCGAACGTTTCCCGCGGCAATAACGCTGCGCGGGGTAAGTCGGGATTGATCTCCATCGTTGCGTCAGGCGCCTCCGCGTCACTTCGCGTCGGCGGCTCATGACCAAAGTATTTCATCTCCGCAGCGCTCGCCGCGAAACTTGCGTCCCCTCCACCCCTGTTCCCTTATTCCCTTATTCCCTCGTGACCGGCTCCGCTGCATGCTCCGGGTACACTGATGCTTGCCCTCATGTCCAGCTACTGCGAAGTCGCGCTGCCCGTCCCCCTGGACCGCACCTTCACCTACGCGGCGCCGGTGGGCCAGTCGCCCCAACGCGGGGCGCGGGTCATCGCTCCCTTCCGCAACGAGAAGCTTATCGGCGTGGTCACCGCAACCGGCGTCAAGGCGCCCGCCAATTTCCAGGTGCGCCCGCTCGAAGCCGTGCTCGACGACGAGCCGCTGCTCGGCGAGCACTTGCTGGCTCTGGGGGAGTGGGTTGCGCAGTACTATCTCGCCCCGCTGGGCGAAGTCTTGCGCGCCATGCTCCCCTTGATGGCCGAGGTGCGCCGCACCGTGTATTACCGCATTACCGACCTCGGCCGCGATATCCTCGCCAACTCGGTGGACGCAGACACTGCCCTCCCCATGCCTGACTTGGCCCGTGAGTGGCGCGAAAAGGACGCGCCCCGGCCGCTTCTTGGTTCTGCGCGCCGCAGCGCGAAAAGGATTTCCCCCGAACAGCAGGCGATGGAGCATCGGGTGCTCACGCGTTTGGCCGCGGGCGAGCCCGTCAAAGTCTCCACCCTGCGCACGGCCACCGCGGCCTCGCTACCCGTACTCGCCGCCCTGCTGCGCAAAAAATGGATTGCCCGCGAGACCGCGGCCGCCGGGTGCGACGCCCGGCGCACAGAGCGCTTCGCTGTCCTCATCCCCGAGGCGCGCCTGCCCGCGCTCACTCGAAAGCAGCAGGCCATTCTCGCTGAGCTGGCCGCTTGCAACGGCGAAATGCTTCTCGCCGACCTCCGCCGCCGCGATCTGCCCTCCTCCACCCTCCAAACCCTGGTCCGCCGCCGCCTCGTCCGCATCGACGAGCGCCCCGTGGCCTTCCGCCTCGGCGGCCTGCGTCCGGCCGCGGAGCCGGTCGCCCTCAACGCACCCCAAGCCCACGCGCTCCAAACCATCGCCTCCGCCCTCGGCGCCTATCACCCCTTTCTGCTCTTCGGCGTCACCGGTTCGGGCAAGACGGCGGTCTATCTCGCCGCCATGCAGCAGGCTCTCGATCGCGGTCTCTCCTCCATCTTGCTGGTGCCCGAGATCGGCCTCACTCCGCAAACCGCCGGTCTGCTCGACCGCGCCTTCGGCGACAAGGTGGCTCTTCTTCACTCTGCGCTGACCCCTGAAGAGCGCAGTGAACAATGGCGCCGCATCCGGCGCGGCGAGGCGCCCATCGTCGTCGGCACCCGCTCGGCCATCTTTGCGCCGGTTCCCAACCTGGGCCTCATCCTGGTCGACGAAGAGCACGACCAGAGCTATAAGCAGGAAGAAACCCCGCGCTACAACGGCCGCGACGTCGCCGTCATGCGCGCCAAGCTGGCCGGAGCCGTCGTGGTTTTGGGCTCGGCCACGCCCTCCCTGGAGAGCTGGCACAACTCCGCGCAAGGCAAGTATGCGCGCATCGAATTGCGCGAGCGCGTCATGCACCGCCCGCTGCCCGAAGTCGAGCTCGTCGACATGCGCCGCGAATTCCAGGAAACCGGCCAGGACCAGCTTTTTTCGCGCTCCTTAATCGAGCAAACCAAGGCCGCCCTCGAGCGTGGCGAGCAGGCGCTCATCCTCCTCAACCGCCGTGGCTACTCCTTCGCCGTCCTCTGCCGGACCTGCGGCGAAAAGCTCGAGTGCCGGAACTGCGCCATCGCCCTTACCCATCACAAACCCGCCGCGGAAGACGGCCTGGCCCGCGAGGGCCAGCGCCTCGAGTGCCACTACTGCGGCTTCCGCCGCACCGTTCCGGCCCGCTGCCCCAAATGCGAGAGCGAGCACCTTTATTTCCTCGGCGCCGGCTCCCAGCAGGGCGAGGAGCGGCTTGCCGAAATCTTTCCCGGCGCCCGCATCGGCCGCATGGACCGCGACACCGTCCGCGGCCGCCACGACCTCGAGCGCCTGCTGGCCCGCCTGCACTCGGGCGAAATCAATCTTCTCGTCGGCACCCAGATGATCGCCAAGGGCCACGACATTCACGGCGTCACGCTGGTGGGCGTGGTGGGCTGCGACCATGCTCTGTCGATGCCCGATTTCCGCGCCGCCGAGCGCGTCTTCCAGCTCATGACCCAGGTCTCCGGCCGCGCTGGCCGCGGCGATCTCCCCGGCCGCGTGGTCGTGCAGACCTATTATCCCGACCACTACGCCATTCTGGCCGCCACGGCGCATGATTACGCCGCTTTCGCCGAGCGCGAGCTCAAATACCGCCGTTGGATGCACTACCCTCCCCTCGGCGCGCTGGCCAACGTTTTGATTCAGTCAGACAAGCTCGAAGAAGCTGCCGCCTGGGCCTCGGTCTTAGGCAAATATCTCGTCGAAAACCATAACGCCCCAAACAACGGCGCCGTGCGCGTTCTCGGCCCGTGCACCGCGCCCATCGCCCGCATCAAGGGCGTCTACCGCTTTCACCTGATTTTGAAGGCCGCCTCGCGCAAAGCGCTGAATGCAACCCTGCGCGGCATGCTAGCCCACGCCGACCAGGCCCAAATCCCCCGCCGCAACCTGGTTGTGGATGTCGATGCCCAGCGGCTGATGTGAAGAGGAGGCAGTGGTCAGGGATCAGTGGTCAGGGATCAGGAGCTCCCCGTGCCGGGCGCCCCATGTATGATAAAGTCGGTCCTTGTCAAGGTGAATTTTTCTTGTAGCAGGCATGGGGAAGCGTCGGCGAGCCGGGGCCGGGGTCAAGGGCGCGCTGTTTGCGTTCATCTTGACCCTTGACGCCGGTCCCGCCACGTCCACCATGGCAGAGGGAAGGAATCTCAGGTTCTTTCTGAGATTCCTTCCTAATGGGAAAAATCTGTCTTTCTGCGTCCACGACCCAAGCTCGCGTGTTGAAAGAATCATCTCCGATAGCAACCGTCAGGTTCCACCAACCATGTATTCGGTCCGGTACAGCACCATGATGGCTTGTTCAAACTTCCTCTCGCGGAGGAAGACGGGGCGTCCAATCATTCTATCGGCCTGAAACAGCGCCAATGGGGCACACGGACTGCCCCGCATGCAAACCGCGCTCCCGGACCTGCGGGTAGTCTTCCCCGGAGCGCAACATCCAGTACAACCGAACCGCCAGTTTGTGCGCGATGGCCACCTTGGCCACCCCGTGATGCTTGCTCATCGACAAGCGCACATACTGCCGATGCCAATCCGCATCGTGCCGCTGGGCATTGCTGGCGGCTTCTACCAGCAGCCAGCGCACCATGCCGTTGCCCTGCTTGGTGATCTTGCCCAGGCGGCGTTTGTCGCCGCTGGATTTCTCTTCCGGAATCAGCCCCAGATAGCTGCCCACCTGTTTGCCGCGCGGGAAGCGTCGCCAATCGCCAATCACCAGCACGTAGGCCAGGGCCACAATCGGTCCCACTCCCGGATGCGTCATCAACCGGCAAGCATCTACATTTTCCCTGGCCGCCTGGAGCACCGCCTTGTCCAGCGGAGCAATGCGCCCGTCCAGTTCATCCAGCAGGGCCGGCAAATCCCGCCGCCGCGCTGCCTCCCATCCGGACAACGACAAGTCTTCGATCTGCCCGCGCCGCTGCTGGGACCAGTGGCGATTAGCCAACAAACCCTCGTCCTTGGCTATGGCGTCCAGGCGGTTCTGAATGCGGGTGCGAACCCGCACCAGGCCCGAGCGATGCAGCAGCAACTGGCGCAGCTGCTGGTTCTCCGCCGGCGCCTGCTACACCACCGCAAAGCGATCTTCCACCAGCAGCTTCAGAATGTGCCGCGCATCCCGCTTGTCGGTCCGTTGCTTGCGCGGATTGCTGGCGTGAATCGCGCTCGCATCCCCCACAAGCAGCTCCTGGCCCAACTCGGCCTGCAAACGTTGGAACCAGCGGAAGTTTCCCGTCGCTTCCAATCCCACGCGCACCCCCCTGCCGGCCAGCGAGCGATAGAACCGCGCCGCTTCTTCGGCATGGTTCAAACGCCGTTCTCCACACTCTCCCGTTTCCTTGTCCACATACGCAATCTGCTGGAAACGGGGATGAAAATCACAGCCTATAATCAACATCTCGGCTCCTTTCCTCCCGAGCGTCTTGGTCGTCGACAACAACCAATTTACTCGGCGGGCGCGGAGCCGACCTTGTCATGCAATCATCCTAGCGGCGCCGTTTGCCGCTAGGGTGGGATACCGCTACGATTCGCAGCGGCACAGATTTCCGGCCTTTTGCCATAATAGAAGGCATCCAGCCGGAAAAGCGCAGATTTCCTTCGCAAATCCAGAGGAGGTTTTTCTGATCCCTGATCCCTGTTTGGCCCACCCTTGATTTTCGGGACGCCGGCAGTGCCACGAAACAGGGCGCCACATCCTTCGCGCAGTGTGCGAAGGGTGGGCGAGCAAATCCCCGTCCCCTCCTCAATGCGGAACACGCCGAAAGCCGTCAAGCGAAAATTCCGCATCAGCCAGAAGATAAGGCAGTTGCATTTGCAGGGTATTTCCCGCCTTCCGTCATAATAGAAAGCGTGAAGACGGAAAAGCGCAGCTTTCCATCGCAAATCGGGAGGAGGTTTTTCTGATCCCGGGCCCCTGAAACCTGAACCCTGTCTGTGACCCCTGATGCAGAATCAGGGGCAATCCAGAACCATTCCAGCGAAGATGGCAGCCGAAGAAACTGGCAAAACCAGGCCAAACCGAAAGATAGAAGCTCTAACTCCTTCGCATAGAGGAACCCGCGACCTAAACGCTTTGTTTTCAAGATCGATAAAAGTCAA
>JASHUH010000006.1 GCA_030040115.1 Acidobacteriaceae bacterium
TTTCTTTGCCAACTACGGCGGTTTTTATCTCGGCGGTCCGAGCCAGGGCTTGTTTGCGGATAAGTGGATGCCAGCTTTTCCGACACCGTGACCAAAGTATGGCGCACCCATACCTTTGCCGCCGGCATGTTTTACGAGTGGATCAAAAACTCCCAGCCGGACAGCAGTCAAACCAACGGGACCGCGGATTTCGAAGCTTCCGCCAACCCGTTCACCTATGGCGATTCTTATGCCGACGAGCTGGGCGGCAATCTTCAACAATACTCGGAGACCAACTTCAATCGTCTGGATGCGGAATCGTATTACACCATCGAAGCCTTCGCTCAGGACTCCTGGGTTGTGAAGCCCAGGCTCACCATCAACTACGGCGTCCGTTTCACGCACTTTGAGCCTTGGGTCGATGACGAGGGTTTCGGCTATTCGATTTTCGTGCCGTCGCAGTACAGCTCGGCGAATAGCGGCGCCTGCGCGCTGTCGTACCCCTTCTGCGGATTCGAGTGGCACAAAGAGGATTCCTCCGTTCCTCTCGGAGGCTTCCCAACGCGGGCCCTTTTCTATCAGCCACGCATCGGCGTCGCCTATGATTTCCACGGCAATGGGAATACGGTGCTCCGCGGCGGCTGGGGTTACTTCTTCTACCACCTCGGCCAATTCACCGACGGTCTTGACACCTCGGCGGATGAAGAGTCGACAACCCTTACGCCCAGTTCCATTGGCGACGTCCCGCTTTTCGAAAGTCAGTTGAACGTCGTCCCCTCCACGGCGGTGGTGTCTGCGCCCACGCCGGTCAGCAGCACCGACAGCGACGAGCCATATACCGAGGATTGGAACGTCACGCTCGAGCAAAGAACTCCATGGTCCGGCTTGCTGGCGTTGGCATACATCGGCAATGTGAGCCGCGATCTGCCCGTGAGCGGCGGATACGGCAGCGACATCAACCTCGTCCCGTTGGGCGCCATCACCACGACTTCGAAGGATCCCGTTACAGGCCTTACGACTACGAATCCCAGTCAAGCAAATGGTAACGACTTCCGGCAATACGTCGGCTACGGCACCATCAACACCGTGGTCAACAATGCCTATTCCAATTACAACTCCCTTCAAGTCAGGTGGGCGCACCAGTCGGCAAAAATCCTCATGCAGTTGAATTACACCTGGAGCAAGGCGCTGGGAATTGTGTCTTGCTCGGCCCCTACGCTCAGTGGCGCCTGTGGCGCGACCTTAAACCCATTCAACCTGCAAGCCAACTACGGGCCGCTGCCCGCGGATCGCCGCCAGCTCTTCAACGCCGTGTATAACTTCAACCTGCCCAGCCCGATTCGGGGGAACGAACTCCTGGGCGGCGTGGTCAACGGCTGGCAGATTTCGGGACTCACGGGTCTCCAGTCCGGCGCCAACTTGACCGGGAACGCGGGCTACAACTGGAATGTGAATTGGAATCATGCCGTGGTTCCGGGCACGCCGATTTGGACCCAAGCTACGAGCGCAACCGCTGATCAAATTAACAACCAGTCGATCCTGGGAAGCCCGGACATTCAGCTCAGCCCGCTCGTCACCTGCAATCCAAAGGAAGGGGTCCAGGCTCACCAATTTGTCAACCCCAATTGCTTTGCGATGCCTACAACCGTGGGAACCGGTGGCCCCGCTCTCCTGCCGGCGGAGTACGGTCCAGCCTACTTTGACTCCGATCTGGGCATCTTCAAGAACTTCCGGATTGGCAGTCGGGAATCGAATAAACTGCAGATTCGCGCGGAAGCCCAGAACTTCCTCAACCACCCGTTGTGGTCCTTCCCGAATAGCAATAACCTGAGTCTGTCTTTCGTGCAGGGGACGACGGTAAACGGGGCCGGTCAGACCGTAGGAACCGACACCTTCACCCAAACCAACTCGAATTTTGGGTACACCACGTTTAAACAAGGGCATAGAATCGTCGAATTGACAGCCAAGTACTACTTCTGATTCAATCGAACGATCCCCCCGGCTCTGCCGGGGGGATCGTTATTTTTGGAGTCCGCCATAATGAACCGGATCGCCTTCCTGCTGCTGTGCTTGTCCCTGAACTGCCCGGCGCAGGATTCGCCGCAGCAACTGATGCAGCAGGCCCTCGCAGCGCAGCAGGCGGGGCGCTTCGAGGAGGCGGTTCGGGATTATCGCGTGCTTGTCAAACAATATCCCAACATCTTTGAGATCAGATCCAACCTGGGCGCCGCGCTGGCGGGAGAAGGGGAGTACACAGACGCAATTGCCGAGTACGAAAAAGCGCTCGACCTCCAATCCAACCCTACAGTCCGCCTCAACCTCGCCTTGTCTTATTACAAAAGCGGCAATCTGCAAAAAGCCACCGAAACGCTGAAACAGGTTCATGCCGAAGAACCCGCAAACATGCAGGTCATCGAGCTCCTTGGAGACTGTTACCTGCGATTGGCGCAGAATCGGGAAGCCATCGCTCTCCTCACCCCGGTTCAGAGCGCGTATCCCGACAATGACGCTGTCACCTATCTTCTGGGGACGGCTTTGGTGCGGGATGGCCAAGCGGCAACGGGCGAGCAGATCATCGACAGGATTCTTAGAAACGGCGATTCAGCCGAAGCTCGAATGCTGATGGGCACCACAGAGTATATGGCTGGCGATTACGCCCGGGCCCGCGCCGATCTTCAAAAAGCGATCCAATTGAATCCGCACCTTCCAGGGGTGTACACCTATTATGGAAAGGCACTTCTCAAATCCGGTGACCAGACAGGCGGCGAGAAGGCTCTAGAGGAAGCGCTGCAACTCGATCCCAACGACTTCACTTCCAATATCGATATGGGTGTCCTGCTCCGGCAAACCCAGGATTATTCCGGTGCGATGAGATACTTCCGGCACGCTCTGGAGGTTCATCCTGGCGATCCCGGTGTTCGCTTCGAAATTGCTAGTACCGAAGCTGCACAAGGGCGATTACCGGAAGCGGCCGGCGATTTGGAATCTTTGATCAAAGATGAGCCGGACTTTCGCGAAGCCATCTGGCAACTGGCCAATGTTTATATTCGCGAAGGGCGCAAGGCGGATGGCGAAAGTGAGCGCGCGCTCTATATGAAGCTGAGCGCTTCCCGTCAAGCCGAGGGACAACTCGCAGCAAAAGGCTCTAAGTGACCGATCCCCATAACCTATTCGATAGACGGCGCTCCAGCGTGGGGATCGATGTGTGCTGCTCTGCGACCCGGAATTATTTGTCATCCTGATCGTCGGCGCCAATCTCTTTCGGCTGAACGAGTAGATTCTTATAGAGCAGGCGAAGTTTGTCTTTCGTGTCCTTGTATTGCATGTAAAGCTCCACTTGACGCCGGGCATCCTCCACGCGCCCCATTTTTCGATACAACGTGCCGAGGAGATAGTGTGCAGTAGGAATCGTCGGGTCCAGCCGCACCGCATCCTCGAGCAGCGGCAGAGCTTTGTCGCCCTCGTTCCTCGCGATAAGAACCTTGGCCACTCCCACTTTTGCCACCGCGTCGGAGGGCTCTAACTCCGCCGCCTTCGAGTAATCCCGAAACGCCTGCTGAGTATCTCCTTGCTGCTCGGCAATCTCCGCCAGGCTCAAAATCGACTTCTCATCTCGAGGATTTTGCTGCAAAGCGATGCCATACTCCGCGACCGCTTCTTTTTTGATGGCCGGGTCGCGTGCGGTCTTCAAGACCTCGGCCAGCTCATAATGAACATCCGGCAGGCGCGGATCGATGGCGATCGCTTTGCGAAACTGCGCGATGGCGCCGTTCGTATCGCCCTCTCTGATCTCTTCGTGCGCCAGCAATTGGTGCATTTGCGCGGAATCCGGCGCCGCCAGCGAAAGCGCAATCCTTGCTTCTGTCGATAGATCGGAATAGGTCCTATACGCCGCGTAGAGAACTTCGGGGTTCTTCGGATACGACTTTCTCAACTGCGACAACACCCCCGCAGCCAGATCCAGGTCCTCGCTTTGCGCATAGAGGGTTACCAGGTCCATACCGACCTGGAGTTTGAAATTCGGGTCGTCAATGAGGGGGAAGGCTGTTGCCAGATCTTTGCGCCCCTGCTCGACATCTTGGGTGTTCAGCTCGGCAATTCCCAGGAGGCCCTGAATCATGCCCGACGTCGGCTGCTTTTGAACGGCGATACGCAAGTGCGGAATGGCTTCGGCCGCTTTGCCTTGAAAGTACAGCAGCACTCCAAGGTTGGCTTGGGCGGTTACGTTCTCGGGGTCGATCGCCGCTGCTGCCTGCAACTCCGGAATCGCGAGGTCGGGACGCTTCTGGCGCACATAACTCTGTGCCTTCTGAATATGTTGCGCAAATTCTTTCTGTTGGTCGATTCCACTCTGCGGAAAGCAAAGCGACGCTCCCAGCAGATACACTGCTCCCACCGCAAGAATTCCCCGGTTCGGCTTCATGACGAGCAGATTATACATGCCGAATAGCGAATTGCGCACCGACGCGGCTCCACAAGCCTGCTCCCAGCAAGCGCATCGAGAAACTCAACAGTCTTGCTCCCAATCGATATTTACGCATAATAGAAGCCGAAACTGAAATTCCGGGCAGGCTCGCCAGAAGACTGAACCAGCGATACTCCCGCGGCGCATCGCCCGTGTCTTGTTGCCCACTCGGCAAAGACTCAGCGCTTACTTCATTAGATCGGATTCACAAGCCGCTTCGTCGATGCAACGGCTTGGGCACGCCGCGCGTGTGGCAATCCTCGCACTTCACCCAGTGAATGTTGTGTTTGCTGGCGGGGTTGGCATACGTCGTGTCCATTTTCTCCACAGCTTGCCCGCAGTCCGACATGGCCGGATGGCAAGTGGCGCAGGAAGCGCGGGTGTCCTCGCCGTGGCCGCTATGGCAGGCGAAACAACTGATGCCTTCGTGAACGCCCAGCGGCGTGCGGTCATCGCCTGAACCCGCCTGCACGCCCCAATTGCGCCGCGCTGCCGCGGATCCGGCTTCGGGCGGTCGCGGAGCGTGGCACGCATAGCAGAGGGCCTGGCGCTGGTCAGGACTGATGCCGACCGGGCGCGGGCCATCGAAGATCTGCGGAAGCGGAAGCTCCGCAATGGCGAAATGCATTTGCTCGCGCCGGTCGAAAAACGCGAGCGATTCCCCGACCCGGGCTCCGGCCACGGAAAAGTGCGCGGTGGGTTTGGTCGCCGGCAGCCCTTCGCGATGAATCCAATGACAAGCCTGGCAAGGCATGGTGGGTTCAGCGGCGAAGCCGGCGCGCACGATGCGCCACGGGCCCTCGAGGCTGAGCGGCTGCACCATTTCGCCGATCGGTCCGCTAAAATGCATGCCGTGGCAGCGGAAACAATCATCCATCAGCCGGCGCGCCGCATTCTGCTGAGCATTGGTGAAGATCTGCGCATAGGTTGCGCTGTGCGGACCGGCGCTCCAGGTTGCGTATTCGCGCTGATGACAGCTTTGGCACTTTGCGGTCATTTCGACAACGTTTACGTCGCGCAGGCGGATGACCTCAGGCAATCGTCCGCTGAGGTGAACGGCGACGTGCCGCAGCTTGGTGGCCAAACCAGTTGAGTGGCAATCGAAGCACCCCACCGTGCGGTGCGATGAAACATGCACCGTGCACACGGTATCGGCCATTTCATGGCAACCCGCGCAACCGGCGCCGCGCTGTGAAGTGTAGTAGTACGTCGCGCCCCCGATAGCGCCCGCAGCACAAATGAGAGAAATGCCGGCCACGAGGGCGACGAGAAGAAGAACCCGCTTCATGATCGATACCTTGCGCCCTTCCATCCGCGCAGCAGCGCTCCGGAGGCGTAGTACGCGATGGCCATGATGGTGAGTGCAGGATTGAATCCGCCGTTGCTCACGTGCACGCTGCCGTCGATCACGAACACGTTATCGACATCGTGTAACTGGCAGCTCTGGTTCACCACCGAGTTCCGTGGATCGGTGCCCATGCGGCAGGTTCCGGCCTGGTGCTGACCGGCGGAGATCATTTGCGGCCGGGAGTTCATGAGCGTGGTGTGGATAGCGCCGGCTTCCTGTAACCAGGTCTGTGCGCGTTGCGCCTGCACGGTTCCGATTTCGAAGGTATGCGGGTGACAGTTACCCTGGATGCGCGCCACCGGCGCCCCCCATTTGTCCTTGACGGCTGGATCGAGCGTTACGCGAGCCTCGGCAGTCGGAATCTGCTGGGTCGGCCCCATCACGATGATGGTGCGGCGATGCCACTCGCGCATCGCCTGCTTATGTCCGTGGCCCCAGCGTGGCGTTCCCGGGGGAAGGCGATCGATCATGTGGATCGGCAGACGGATGAATTCATTGGCTAGCATGCCTCCACCACATAGCCCCGGAGTTCCGTGGTTGTAGTCGCAGACGGCAATGCTTGCCCCTGGACCAATATCGTCGTACGTGTCGCGATCGAAATACCCCAAAGCGCCCGTATAGTAGTGGCCTTGCAAATGGCGGCCGACCTGGTCGTAACGGTTGCCCAGCCCATTGGGAAACAGGCGGCTCTTTGAGTTCAGCAGCAGGCGAGCCGATTCAATGGCGCAGGCTGACACTACGACAATATCGGAGAGTTGTCGCTCGCGCCGCCCGTTCTCGTCAATGTACTCAACCCCGCACGCATGGCCGCTTTCATCCATCAGGATTTCCATCGCCGTGCAGCGCGTGCGCAACCGGCAGTTGCCGGTGGCCAGCGCTTGGGGAATCACTGTGTTCTGCGATCCGTTCTTGGCGTCCACTTCGCAGGCAAAGCCCACGCACCAGCGGCAGCGCATGCAGGGGCCACGATCGTTGTAGGGCACACTGTTGCGCAGCATGGGAATCGCAAACGGATGCAGGCCCAGCCGCCGCGCGGCAGGCTCCAGAATCTCCCACTCACGATTGGGGGGAAGCGGAGGCATGGGCAGCCCACGCCTGCGCGGTCCATGAAACGGATCGGGCGCGTAATCGCCTGAAATCCCAATCTCGTATTCGGCCTGATCGTAAAACGGTTCCAGATCCTCGTAGCCGATCGGCCAATCTTCAAGCGAACTGCCTGGCGGGGTGCCGTAAACGGACTTCATGCGGAAATCCTGCGGCATGTAGCGCCAGGCTTGTGCGCCGTAACTCAGCGTTCCGACGCCCACGCAGGCGGCATTGTTCTGGTAAGCGTTGTCACTGGGCCGCACGATCCTCGCCACTCCGCCGGCGTCCACCACCACCCGCGGAAAGCCCCGGTCCTCAGGGCCGAACGCGTTGCCCAGCACCGTGGTGCGCTGGTTGCGCAAATCGTCCTTGCGGCAATCGGCCGGCGTGTACCACGGACCGCGTTCGAACAGCACCACGCTCAGGCCGGCCGTCGAGAGCTCTTTGGCCACGATACCGCCGGCCGCGCCCGCTCCCACGATGACTGCATTGGCGCGATTCATGAGCCCGCGCCCTTGCTGAGGTCATATTTTGCGCGGCCGCGCAGCGGCGGCTCCTCGAGGCCGAGCATGCGCCAGCTTACGGCGTCGCGATTGCCTCCGTGCCGCGGCGAACCGTAATAGCCCTCCATGATGTGTTCGCGCGCCAGTTCGAAAAAGTCACTGCGCTGCTCGGCCAGGGCTGATGTAACTTCCTGCCGGATCGGAGGCGGAGCCTGGGCCAGCGCGACGCCGCAAAATTCGCGGCTGATCCGGTCCGCGCTCTCAAATCCCGCCTGATACGCGTCGCGATGGCGCCGGTATGGGCCCATCAATTGGCGATCGATATAGACAATGACGCCGGCCTGCGACGCCGAGGGAAAATCATCCTCGGGAATGATCTGATCCGCGAGCGCGGCGAGAGTTTCGGCCTGCGCATCGCTCAGGAACTCCCACCGGCTGCTGCTACGGCAACTGCAGCCGGCAACGCATATCGCGCCCGCGGACGCGGTCCCGGCCATGAAGCCCCGCCTTGTCAGACTTCGCATGAGCGATTCCACTCGAAGACTCCATGGTCCGACGATTGTGCAGGAACTTCCTGTGATCCCAATCACGCACGATGCGGTTCGTGGGAAGAAGTGGTCCACCAGCCACGCTGAACCCCCGCGATCAGCCTCCCAATGCAAACTTGGCCGCCTTTAATTTTTGTCCGGTTTCTGCCGGGCTAGCCAATCCACAGGCTCCGGTGCTAGTGTTTTGGGGTGCAAATCCCGGCGCTTCCCCGAGCCTGGTTTCTCTGTTTGTTCCCGCCGGCGGGGAAGTGAGTAGCGCCTGAGCTATCGGCGTCCGGATGCACCCGAGGTCAAAGCTATGGCGACTCTTTCCATTGATCCCCGCGTCAGCGGACGCACCGCCGACTTCGTCGCAACCGATCACCGTATGCTGATCGATGGCCGCTTTGTTACCGCGGCCTCCGGCAAAACCTTTCCCGTCTACAATCCCGCCGCGGGCGAAGTTCTCACTTACGTGCCCGAAGCCGAGACCGAGGACGTGAACCGCGCCGTTGCAGCTGCGCGCAGAGCCTTCGATGAAGGCCCGTGGCCGCGCATGTCTCCCTCGGAGCGCGGCCGCACTCTGTGGCAGATCGCAGATCTCATTGAGAAAAATCTTGAGGAATTCGCCGAACTCGAATCGCTCGATAACGGCAAACCCTTCAAAGTGGCGCGGGTGGCCGACGTGCCGCTCACCGTGGACATGTTCCGCTACATGGCGGGATGGGCGACCAAGATTTCTGGCAAAACGCTGCCTCTCTCGGCCGGGAACGACTTCCATTCCTACACCCTGCGCGAACCCATCGGGGTGGTGGCGCAGATCATTCCGTGGAATTTTCCGCTGCTCATGGCTGCCTGGAAGCTGGCCCCGGCGCTGGCCTGCGGATGCACCATCATCTTGAAGCTGGCCGAGCAGACCCCGCTAAGCGGCTTACGCCTGGCGCAAGTGCTGGATGAGGCCGGCCTGCCCCCAGGCGTCGTCAATGTATTGACAGGTTTCGGCGAGGGCGCCGGCGCGCCGCTGGCCGCGCATGAACAGGTGGACAAGGTGGCGTTTACGGGATCGACCGAGGTGGGCAAGCTCATCGTGCAGGCCGCTACCGGCAATCTCAAAAAAGTCACCCTGGAACTGGGCGGCAAATCGCCGGCGTTGGTTTTCCCTGACGCCCGGATCGACGCGGCCATCCGCGGCACCGCCAGCGCCATCTTCTTCAACCACGGCCAATGCTGCTGCGCGGGCTCGCGGCTCTACATTCATGAAAAAGTCTTCGATGAAGTGGTCGAGGGAGTCAGCCACGTGGCCGAGGATATCAAGCTCGCGCCGGGCCTCGACCCCTCGTGCCAGATGGGTCCGCTGGTGAGCGATGAGCAATACCGCAAAGTCGTCGGCTATATCGAATCAGGCATCACCGACGGCGCGAAAGTGGCGGCCGGCGGCCCGGCAAGCGGCGTCGAGCGCGGCTACTTTGTGCGGCCCACCGTTCTCACCAACACCAATCCGCGCATGAAGGTGGTGCAGGAGGAGATCTTCGGTCCCGTGGTGTGCGCGATCCCCTTCAGCGACAAGGAACTGGACGCCATCGTGAAGCGCGCCAACGACACCCTCTATGGTCTCGCGGCCAGCGTTTGGACGCAAAATCTGAGCCTTGCCCATAAGATGTCGCGGGCCATCCGCGCCGGCACCGTCTGGGTGAACTGTCACAACGTCTTCGACGCCTCCCTGCCCTTCGGCGGTTACAAGCAATCCGGCTGGGGCCGCGAGATGGGCGAGGAAGTTCTGAATAATTATCTTGAGACCAAAGCAGTTACGATAGCCTTGTAAGTGCATCTTCAAACTGCCGGCTGGCAGCCGGGGCTCGTCAAGACCACGGCTGCCAACTCGCCCCGCGCCGGCTTGTGCAGGGGCTCGCGTGCCTGCGTCTGAGCATGCCTTGATAAAGTCGGGCGGAAAACCGCCGTGAGTCCCAAAGCGCTTTGGGGAAGCTCCACTTCGAATTCCTTCCGCCGCGCATTTCTCCAACTTTCTCTTCCCGCACACCTTCGCCTGGAGCCGTCGAAATCCAGCAGGCGATTACCTCCATCGACCGCGACAGCATTCCTCCATCGCAAAATTGCGTGAAGCAGCGTAGAAGGATCGGAGAAAGGCCGCAGCGCGTCCAAATGATAGAAGGAGGTGAGAACGATAAGCGCGATGACCACGAACCCGAGTTCTTTTCCCCGCCAGCATGCCCGCACCGGGCCCCTCCCGCCGCAACCGCCGGAGCCAAGCTACGCCGAGCGCGTCCGCACGCTGCTTTCACAGTCTGCGATCGGGACCTTATCGACTCTTTCGCGCAAACGGGACGGCTTTCCTTTCGGCTCGCTGATGCCCTATGCCTTGGATGGGCAGGGACACCCTATCTTCCTCATCAGCAGCATGGCGATGCACACGCAGAACCTGAATGCTGACCCGCGAGCGAGCCTGTTTGTGGCGCAGGGAACAGCGGACGAGGATCCCCTTGGGGCCGCACGGGCTACCTTGATTGGCGAAGCCAGGCGGATGCCGGAGAACAAGCTTGTCGAAGCCCACGAGCCGTATCTGAAAAAGCATCCAAACAGCCAATATTGGATCGACTTTGCCGATTTCAACTTCTACCGGCTTCAGGTGCTCGAGATCTACTACGTGGGCGGGTTTGGAGTGATGGGTTGGGTGGAGGCGCGGGAGTACGATGCGGCAATGCCCGATCCGTTGGCCCCTTCGGCGGATGCGATCCTCGCGCACATGAACGCAGACCACCTGGACGCCATGATCCTGCTGGCGCGTACGCATACCGGCATCGAAGCAACTGAGGCCGCAATGACTGCTGTGGATCGCCTCGGCTTCCATCTTCGGCTGAAAACGGCCGAAGGCGTGAAAGGGACTCGCATCAATTACCCGGGCGAGGTGCGGAGCTCACAGGAGGCGCGGAAGGCGCTGGTGGAGATGGTGCGCCAAGCAAAACGAATCGAATCTTCCTCGCAGAAGTGAGCGCCACGCCAACGCAGTCGGCGGCCGGATGGTCAGGCCAGCCGCCCCTGCCGAGCTTTAGGCGCCAAGTATTACGCGGCGACGAAGTAGTTCCAGGCCTGCGCCTGCTTGCCTGCGCCGTCCCGCACCTGGATCAGCCAGTTGTAGTTCGCTCCCGAGGTGAGGCTGGGCACGGATCGAGTGCTGCCGTCTCCATTCGGATCGACAACCCCACGTGATGGACGTGATATTGCTGCCGAAGAAGTACAGCGGGGGCGGCTTCGTCTTCTCCAACGTTCCGGCGCCGCTGGCGCCGTAATGCTGATGTCGCCTCTCTGCGCGGAATTGGCCACTGACATGGCCGTGATGGTGATGTTCTGTTGCGAGCTGGTTGTCGCCGGCGCCGTGTAAGTGGCCGAAGTCGTCATGGTATTCGATACCTTTCCCTGCCGCTGGTGATGTTCCAGCTTTCGCCGGCGCTGTTCTTGTCTTGGCTCTCGTGAGGGTCACCGATCCGATCCATCCACAGTGGACGATGAAGCCGGTATGCGTCTCTCCTCGCTCCTGGAACTCAAAAAATCGGCTCCCATCGCCGCCACCCCAATACTGTAAACAGGCCCTAGTTTCTAACTTCCACCAGCAGGCGCTCGATCTCGGCCCTTTCATCGGCTGTCGGCGGCAGCAGCGGCGCGCGAGCACGGCCCCCGAAATAGCCATTGAAGTCGCAGGCGTATTTCAGGCCGGCAATCCCCAGCGCGCCCACAATGCGCTGGTTGGCGCCTGCGATGCGCTTCTGCTTCTCTTCGGCGAGCTTTAAATCATGGTCCTTCCAGGCCAGGTATATTTCCTGGGCAGCCTGCGGGGCGCAGGCGGCAAAGGCGAGAATGGCGCCGCACGCGCCCGCCTGCAGAGAGTCAAAAACCGCCGACCCGGAACCGCAAAGCACCTGAAATCCAACTTCCTTGGTGCGCGCCTTGATCGCGGGCGCCGGTGGGGCGGTGGCCACAGAGACGCCCCCGGCCAACTCGCCCGCAGGAACGAATGCGGAACTCGCCTCGGCGCGCGGAGCCAGCATGCGGCCCGTGACAGCTTCGAAGATGGGCGTAACGGTGACGGTGCGCCTCGGCGCGTTGCGCGTCAACTCCACCTGCGCGTGGACACGCTCGACGTTTCCGCTCGAGTCCTTGATGCCGATGATGTTGGGGTGCGCGGCAAGCTCGGCGACCAACTCGACGGGAATTTGGTAAGGCACGCATTTGGGAATGTTATAGAGCAGGACCGGCAACGGCGAGCGGTCGGCCACGCTGCGGAAGTAATGCAGCACCGCCGCGGATGACATTTGTCCGGCGTAATAACTCGGCGGGCGGACAAGCACCGCATCATAATTCAGGCGCGCAGCAATCTCGGCGATCTCGACGGTGGCCTTCACACTCTCGCGGCCCACTCCGGCCACAAGCACCTTCTCCGGCGCCGTGG
Source organism: Acidobacteriaceae bacterium (assembly GCA_030040115.1). Lineage (GTDB taxonomy): Bacteria > Acidobacteriota > Terriglobia > Terriglobales > Acidobacteriaceae > Telmatobacter. The sequence goes on from JASHUH010000006.1 coordinate 12,371, forward strand.
CCTCGGCTGCAACGCGCAAAACCTCGGCAGACTCCGCGTCATCCAGTAGAATCGCCTCGCCCGTCGAGCCCAGCACGACCATTCCCGCCAGCAGGCTGCGCGAATAATGGGCCATGTTGGCTTCGATTTTGCGGAAATAAATCCGCTCATCGGGATAAAAAGGCGTCGTCACCGCCGCAAACATACCTTCAATCAGCATGGAATTCATTGTAAGACCATCCACGTTTGTGGTGATAAAGGTTCCCGCCCTGTCGGCGGAACTGTTTCGCTCGCCGTCGCCCGCCTCGGCGCCGCCGAGTGATTTCATTGGGTGCATCCGGGGTGGCGACGCCACTCGTCATTGAAGTTGCACTCCGTTCTCCCGGCCCGCTTCGCATTTTCCACCCAGCAATCCGCGGCCATTCGCGGCATGCAGTTGTTGCAGCGCGTACACCGTGGTGCGATGCCTCTGCATGGCCGCGATTCCCTCAGCCGCAGCTTGGGCGGCGGCGATGGTCGTAATCGTCGGAACGTGCGCCAGCACCGCCGCGCGGCGAATCGCCTTCTCATCGAAAAATGTGTCCTGCCCGCGCGGCGTGTTGACGATGAGCTGAATGCGTTCTCCTTTGATCAGGTCTACGGCGTTTGGCCGGCCCTCCATCACTTTAAAGACGCGCTCCACAATCAGCCCCGCCCTTTCCAGCGCATTGGCCGTACCCTCTGTGGCCACAATCTTGAAACCTAGATTGACGTAGCGGCAGGCGAGATCCATGGCAGCCGGCTTGTCGTGATCGTTCACGCTGAAAAACACTGTCCCGCCGGTGGGTAGAAGCTGGCCCGCGGAGAGTTGCGCCTTGCCAAACGCTTCGCCGAAGCTGGCGGCTACGCCCATCACTTCGCCAGTAGACTTCATTTCCGGCCCTAGAACCGTATCCACGCCGGCGAACTTCGACCAGGGAAACACCGGCGACTTGACGTAATAATGCGCGCCCACATCGAGATCCTTGCTCGCAGCCATTTGCCCGGGTAGAAGTTCGCGCAGCTTGCGGCCCGTCATCAGGCGCGCAGCCATCTTGGCCAATGGCACGCCCGTGGCCTTTGAAACATAGGGCACTGTGCGCGAGGCGCGCGGATTGACCTCGATGACGTACACGCAGTCCTTGCCCTCGGCGTCGCGCTGAATCGCGAACTGCAGGTTGACAAGGCCCACCACTTTGAGCGCCAGAGCCAGCTTGCGCGTATACGTGCGCAGGGTTTCGAGGGTTGGTTCGGAAATGCCCACAGCAGGCAACACGCACGACGAATCGCCGGAGTGGATGCCCGCTTCTTCAATGTGCTGCATGATGCCGGCGATGAGCACGTCCTCCGAATCGCAAAGCGCATCCACATCGACTTCAATCGCATTCTCGAGGAAATGGTCGATCAGCACCGGCCGTTCCTGCGAGTACTCCACCGCTTCGCGCATGTAGCGCGTCACCGCTTCCGCATCGTAGGCAATGACCATGGCGCGTCCGCCCAGCACATAGCTGGGCCGCACCAGCACCGGGTAACCAATGCGCTCGCCAACCGCCAGCGCCTCTTCCACGCTGGTGGCCGTGCCGCCGCGCGGCTGCGGAATTTCGAGCTCCTCCAGCAGCTTTCCAAATCGCTTGCGGTCCTCGGCAAGATCGATGGATTCCGGCGAGGTGCCGATGATGGGCACGCCGGCCGCCCGCAGCCGCTGCGCCAGGTTGAGCGGCGTTTGCCCGCCAAACTGCACGATCATGCCAATCTTCGCTCCCGACTGCGCTTCGTGGTGGTACACCGCCAGCACGTCTTCGAGCGTCAGCGGCTCAAAATAAAGGCGGTCGCTGGTGTCGTAATCGGTCGAGACCGTTTCCGGGTTGCAATTGATCATGATGGTCTCGTAGCCGTCGTCTTTGAGCGCGAACGCGGCGTGGCAGCAGCAGTAATCGAACTCGATGCCCTGCCCGATGCGGTTCGGTCCCGAGCCGAGGATAATGATCTTCGGCTTGGCCGTCGGCGGCCCTTCATCCTCTTCGTCATAAGTTGAGTAAAGGTAAGGCGTCATCGATTCGAATTCGGCGGCGCACGTGTCCACCAGTTTGAAAACCGGCCGGATTCCCTGCCCTTCGCGCAGTTCCCTCACCCGCTTCACACCCTCGTGGCCGTCGAGCTTCCATTCCGTGGCGATGCGCTCATCGCTCAAACCTACACGCTTGAGCCGCCGCATGCGTTCCGCGTTCATGTTCTGCGGGGTGGTCTGCGCAATCGTCATCTGCTCCTGCGTCACTTCGCGCAGTTGATACAGGAACCATGGGTCCATGCGCGTTAGCCGCGCCACATCGCGCACGCTCATGCCACGCTCAAACGCAAAACGAATATAGCCCAACCTCTCTGGCCGCGGCGTTACGAGCATCTGCGTCAGCCGCCGTGGCTCCAGCACCTCGGCCCCTGTCTTCTTGCCGGTTTCAAGCGAGCGCCATGCTTTCATCAGCGCTTCCTTGAAGGTGCGGCCAATGGCCATGACCTCACCCACCGACTTCATCTGTGGCCCCAATGTCTCGTCGGCGCCGGGAAACTTTTCGAACTGCCACTTGGGAATCTTGACCACCACGTAATCAATGGTCGGCTCAAAGCAGGCCGGCGTCTTGCGCGTAATGTCGTTGGGGATTTCGTCCAGCGTGTAACCCACAGCCAGCTTGGCCGCGATCTTCGCAATGGGAAAACCCGTCGCTTTTGACGCCAGAGCCGAGGAGCGCGAAACGCGCGGGTTCATTTCGATCACCACCATGCGCCCGTCTTGCGGATTAATGGCAAATTGCACATTCGACCCGCCCGTCTCGACGCCAATTTCGCGCATCACGGCGATGGCCGCGTCGCGCATCTTCTGGTATTCCCGATCGGTCAGCGTCTGCGCCGGCGCCACGGTGATGGAGTCGCCCGTATGCACGCCCATGGGATCGAAGTTTTCAATCGAGCAGATGATGATGACGTTGTCGGCCAGGTCGCGCATCACCTCCAGCTCGAATTCTTTCCAGCCCAGCACGCTCTCTTCAATCAGGCATTCGTGCACCGGCGACAGGTCGAGTCCGCGGGTCAGAATCTCCATCAGTTCTTCGCGGTTGTAGGCGATGCCGCCGCCCGTTCCGCCGAGGGTAAAACTGGGTCGGATGAGCACCGGAAAGCCGAGTTTGCCGGCAAAATCCAGGCCGTCTCGAAGATTATTCACCAGCGCGGAGCGCGCCACTTCCAGGCCAATGCGGATCATCGCATCTTTAAAGAGCAGCCGGTCCTCGGCCTTTTTGATGGCTTCGAGCTTGGCCCCGATCAGTTCCACGTTGTAACGGTCCAGCACGCCGGCGTCGGCAAGATCCACAGCGAGATTGAGCGCCGTCTGTCCACCCACTGTCGGCAGCAATGCAAATTTCCCGGGGCGTTTGCTTTCAAACGGCGCGCGGGAACCCTCTGGTCGGGTCGCTTCAGAGCCGGTATCTGTACCTCGAAGTCGCGTGTCTTCAGCCGTGCCGCTCGGGGCCGCGTTGTCTTGAAAGGGCGCCTCTTCAGCCCCGCCGGTTCGCACAACGTTGTTTCGATAGGGCACGGCTTCAGCCGTACCGGTTGAGGAAGCGTTTTGAAGGGTACGGGCTTTAGCCCGTACATCCCCGCTACCTAGATCGCGGGGCTTTAGCCCCTGAGGGACGAGTTCGCCATTCCCATCGGCCAGCATCTCCGCTTCGATGCGAATGATCTCCTCCACATATTGGCGCGTGAGCGGCTCAATGTAGGTGCGGTCGGCCAACTCCGGATCGGTCATGATGGTTGCCGGGTTCGAGTTCACCAGCACCACCTCGTAGCCCTCCTGCTTGAGGGCCTTGCAGGCCTGCGTCCCCGAGTAGTCGAACTCCGCCGACTGCCCAATCACAATCGGCCCCGAGCCGATCACCAGAATCTTCTGTATGTCATTTCTGCGTGGCATGGTTTATTTATTCGCTTGAAGAAAATCTCTGCTCTTGTCTGTCGTGAAGGGTACGGGCTTTAGCCCGTACATCCTCAGCGCCCTCATTGAGGGGCTTCAGCCCCTGAGGGAATGCGATGTTCGGAAAACTCATGAACTCATACAACGCCGATTTCTCAACCAGCCGCGCCTCCATCGGGTTTGTCCGGATGTATTCAAGGTGACGTTTCCAATCTTCCTCGTCCCGGATGCGGTGATCGGTGAATCCCGGCTGCCAGATTTCGAACTTCCAATCGAGCTCGCGTTTGGCGCGGAAAGAGAAGCCGCCT